>DASUGG010000079.1:0-10262 GCA_036274135.1 Geminicoccaceae bacterium | reverse complement strand
CGCGGCCCGCCTGCCCGAGGGCTATCCCCAGTATTTCGCCCGCGCGCGGGGCTGTCGGCTCTGGGACGTCGACGGCAGGGACTAGTTGGACTTCATGTGCAGCTATGGGCCGATGATCCTCGGCTACGGCGACGAGGACGTCGAGCGCGCGGCAGCACGCCAGCGGGCCGAGGCCGACATCGCCAACGGTCCGGCGGGGTGTCTCGTCGAGCTGGCCGAGCTGGTCGTCGACACCGTGCCGCATGCCGACTGGGTGATCTTCGCCAAGAACGGCACGGACGCCACCACGACCTGCGTGACGCTCGCGCGCGCCGGCACGGGCCGGCGCAAGGTGCTGGTGGCGCGCGGCTCCTATCACGGCGCCGTACCCTGGTGCACGCCCTCGCTCGCTGGCGTCACGGCGGAGGATCGGGCGCATCTTCTGCATTTCGACTACAACGACGTCGCCAGCCTGGAGGCGGCCGCGGATGAGGCGGGCGACGATCTCGCGGCGATTCTGGTGGCGGCGTTCCGCCACGACGTGCGCCGCGACCAGGAGATGCCGACCCTGGCGTTCGCGCGCGCCGCGCGGGCGCTGTGCGACCGCAAGGATGCGGCGCTGATCATCGACGACGTGCGCGCCGGCTTCCGCCTGCATCTCGGCGGCAGCTGGGAGCCGCTCGGCGTCCGGCCGGACCTCGCCGCCTGGAGCAAGGCGATCGCCAACGGCCATGCGCTCGCCGCCGTGACCGGCAACGACCGCTTTCGCAAGGCGGCGCAGGAGGTCTTCGTCACCGGCTCGTTCTGGTGCGCCGCCGTGTCGATGGCCGCCGCGATCGCCACCCTGCGCAAGCTGCACGCGACGGATGCGGTCGGCCACATGATACGGATCGGAGAGCGCCTGCGCGCCGGCATCGCGGCGCAGGCGCAGCGCCACGGCGTCGGCGTGCGGCAGACCGGCCCGGTGCAGATGCCGATGATCCTGTTCGACGACGATCCGGATCTCGAGAAGGGCAACCTGTTCGCGTCGACGGCGCTGCGGCACGGCGTCTATCTGCACCCGTGGCACAACATGTTCCTGTCGCTCGCGCATGGCGACGCCGAGATCGATCGGGCGCTCGAGGCCACCGAGCTGGCGCTCGCGGCGGTCGCGCAACGATACCGTTGAGCGCGATCCGCCGAGTTGGCTCTTGGATGCGGCCGCGAGCGCGCGTACCGTCAGACAAAAAGGAGGGATGCGACGACATGGCAATGACGACCGCGGCGGCACGATCGGGGCATGGCCGCAACGCCACGCCGGAGTTTCTGGCCGATCGTGCCCGATTCGTGCGGCTCGAGACGTTGCGGCTGACCCGCATCGCCGGCGCCGGCCACTACTCGAGCACGTTCTCCGCGGCCGAGCTGTTCGCCGCGCTGTACTACGCCCATCTGCGGATCGATCCGGCGCGGCCCGACTGGCCCGATCGCGACCGCTTCATCCTGAGCAAGGGCCACGCCGCGATCGGCCTCTATCCTGTACTGGCGGACCTCGGCTTCTTCGATCCGGCGCTGCTCGACGACTACACGCGCCTCGGCAGCCCGTTCGGCGATCACCCGGACATGAAGAAGATCAAGGGCATCGACTTCAGCTCCGGCTCGCTCGGGCACGGCCTCTCGATCGCGGTCGGCATGGCGCTTGCCGGCCGGGTGCAGGAGCGCGACTACCGGGTGTACTGCATGCTCGGCGACGGCGAGCTGCACGAGGGGCAGGTCTGGGAAGCGGCGATGGCGGCGAGCCATTTCCGGCTGCAGGGAGTCGTGGGCATCGTCGACCGCAACGGCCTGTGCATCGACGGGCACACCGAGGAGATCATGGGCATCGAGCCGATCGACGAGCGCTTCCGCAGCTTCGGCTGGGAGGTGCAGCGGATCGACGGCCACGATTTCGAGGCGATCCTCGGCGCGCTCGGCGAGCTCGCGCCGGCCGGCGTCGGCGCGCCGCAGATGATCGTCGCCGACACGGTCAAGGGCCGCGGCGTGCGCATGATGGAGGGCAGCCTGAACTGGCATGTCGGCAATCTGGTCGGCCGCGACTACGACGCCGTGGTCGCCGAGCTGCAGCGGGGCCTCGCCCCGGCCGCGGCGAAGTGAGGCTGCCATGACCAGCGATCGCACCGTTTCCGAGGGCCAGGACCAGAGCGATCTGTTTCGCGGCGTCAGCGGCCCGGCCGACCTCACCGAGAGCGAATCGGTCAAGGGCACGCCGGCCTCGCGCCTGCCCGCCTTCGTGCTCGGCGAGGAACTCGCCGTTCTCGCCGACCGCGATCCGCGCATCGTCGTGCTGACCGCCGACCTCGCGAGCGCCAACCGGACGGTCGAGTTCAAGGCGCGCCATCCCGACCGCTTCTTCGACTTTGGGATCGCCGAGAAGAACATGATCACCGCCGCCGCCGGCATGGCCGCCTGCGGCCAGCTGCCCTACGCCGCGACCTTCGCCGCGTTCAGCGCTATTCTCTGCGCCGAGCAGATTCGCACCGACTGCGCCTATCCCGGCCTGCCGGTGCGCGTCATCGGTACCCACTCGGGCATCTCGATGGGGTTCTACGGCACCAGCCATCACGCCACCGAAGACTTGGGCATGCTGCGCACGGTCGCGGGCCTCACCGTGGTCTGCACGACCGACGCCAATCATTTGCGCGGCGTGCTGCGCGCCTCCGTGGACCATCCGGGCGCCATGTACATCCGGCTCGGCCGCGGCCGCGATCCGGAAGTCTACCCGGACGTGCCGGCGATCGCCTTCGGCCGCGCGATCCGGCTGCGCGAGGGGCGCGATCTCACCATCATCGCGACCGGCGCCGAGGTCCGCCCGGCGCTGGATGCCGCCGCGAGCCTCGCCGCGCGGGGCATCGAGGCGCGGGTGGTTGACATGCACACGATCAAGCCGCTCGACGAGGGCGAGGTGCGCGCCGCGGCGGCAGAGACCGGCGCGATCCTGACCGTCGAGGAGCACAATGTGATCGGCGGCCTCGGCAGTGCCGTCGCGGAGGTGCTGGTGGACTGCGCCCGCGTGCCCTTCCGGCGGCACGGCATCGACGACGAGTTCGCGCCGGTCGGGCCGCCCGCCGGCCTGTACGCGCATTACAAGCTCGACGCGGACGGCATCGCCGGCGTCGCTCGGGACATGCTCGCCGCCTGCAAGGCGAGCTGAAAGAACAGGGCCGAACGGTCCACGCCAGAGGTGCGGGCGCCGGCCCGGTCATGGGTCAACATGTCGACCACAGGGAGGTGGGAATGAAACCGTCGCTTCGCGCAGGATATCGCCGCTGGCTTGGCGCGCTCGCCCTGGCGGGGACCGCCGTCGCCAGCGGGCCGGTCGCCGCGCAGGACCAGCAGCCGCTGGTCATCGCGCGCCTTTTGGAGATCAACTCGCTCGACCCGCACCGGGCGTTCTGCGACACCTGCCAGATCTATCTCACGGCCACCTATCAGGGTCTGGTCGCGCTCGGCGCCGACAACCGCTCGATCGAGCCGCTGCTGGCGACCTCCTGGGAGATCAACCCGGATCAGACCGAGTTCACGTTCCACTTGGCCGAGGATGCGGTCTTCGCCGACGGCAGTCCGGTCGAGGCCAAGGACGTGAAATGGTCGTTCGAGCGGCTCAAGAACATCCAGGGCAGCCCCTCCTTCATGATGAGCGGGGTGGCCGCGATCGAGACGCCCGACGAGCACACGGTCGTGGTCAAGATGGATGCGCCCAACTCGGAGTTCCTCGGCATCCTGACCGCTCCCTACACGATCGTCGTCAACAGCGACGTGGCGGCCGAGGCCGGCGCCCGGGCGGGCGCGGACGCGGTCTCCGCCGATACCGCGGAAGCCTGGTTCCTGAGCCACTCCGCCGGCAGCGGCCCCTACGTCCTCGACACCTACCGCGTCGACGACGAGCTGCGCTTCAAGCGCAACGAGAACTTCTGGGGCGAGGCGCCGCCGATCGCCGAGATCGTCATCGACCACACCGCCGACGCGGTGTCGCAGGCGCAGATGCTGCAGAGCGGCGCCGCCGACATCGCCATGCAGATCGACCCCGCCACCGCCGAGACCATCGACAGCGACGAGGTCGTGATCGAGACCGTGCCGTCGTTCAACTTCATCTATGTCGCCTTCAGCCCCGGCGCCGAGGCCAACCGGGTGCCGCTCACCCTGGAGGTGCGTCAGGCGCTGGCGTTCGCCCTCGACTATGACGGCATCATCGAGTTCACGGTCGGCGGCGAGGGCAACCCGCAGGCGTCGCCGATCCCCAACGGCTTTCCCGGCACCACTGACCTGCCGATGCCGGTGGAGGATCTCGACAAGGCCAGGCAGATGCTGGCCGACGCCGGCCTTGCGGACGGCTTCGATCTCGACGTCGTCGTGGCCTCGCTGAATGTCTACGGCGTCGACCTGCCGCTGCTGATGCAGAAGATCCAGCAGGACCTCGCGCGCGTGAACGTGACCACCCACATTCAGCCGGTCGCTTCGTCGGTGTGGCGCGAGCAGATCGTGAAGCCGGGCATTCCCTTCACCGCTCGCTTCTACGCCCCGGACTATTACGGCTCGGCCCAGTATGTGTACTTCTTCGGCATGATCGAGGACGCCTACTGGCTCACGAACGCGAGCGGCGGCCAGCCGGAGAGTCTGATCAACCCACGCGAGGGTGAGCTGCTCGAGCAGGCGCTGGCGACCGCCGACGAGGCGAAGCGCGAGGCGATCTATCACGAGATCGCGCTGCAGATGATCGCGGATCGGATCATCGTCCCGGTGGTCAGCCCCAATCTCGTGCTCGCCTATCGCAACAATGTGGCAGGGGTCCGCTACAGCGCCTGCTGCAACCTGCCGTTGGCCGAGCTGAGCCTGAAGTAGGAGCCGAACGGACCGCGGAAGGCGACGAGACGGAGCAGTGGCGCGCTACATCGTGCGGCGACTCGTGGCGATGCCGCTGCTCCTGCTCGGCGTCGTCACGATCGCCTTCCTGCTGTCGCATTTCACGCAGGCCGATCCGCTGACCTCCATCGTCGGCGAGCGGCAGATGAACAACCAGGCCGTGGTCGAGGCGGCGCGCAAGCGGTGGGGCCTCGACCGCTCTCTCCCCGAGCAGTACCTGGTCTATGTCGGCAACCTGTTGACCGGCGATCTCGGCATCTCGTTCCGCACCAAGCAGCCCGTCGCCTACGATCTGAAGCTGAGGCTGCCGGCCACCCTCGAGCTTGTGGTCGCGGCGATGCTGATCGGCACCGCGGCCGGCGTCGCGCTGGGCGTCGTCGCCGCGCGCTTTCACGACCGCCCGTCCGATCACGCCGCGCGGCTGTTCGCGCTGGTCGGCGCCTCGACGCCGGTCTTCTGGTCGGGGCTGATCCTGCTCTACGTCTTCTCGGTCCAACTCGGCTGGCTGCCGGGGCCGGGCAGGATCGACGCGCGCGGCGCAGCGCCGCCGTTCGTGACCGGCATGTACACCCTCGATTCGCTGATCGCAGGGGATTTCGCCACCTTCCGCAGCGCGCTCTCGCACCTCGTCCTGCCGGCGTGCGTGCTTGGCTGGACGATGATCGGCATCGTGTCGCGCATGGTGCGCGCCTCGATGCTCGACGTGCTCGGCCAGGAGTATGTGCTCACCGCGCGCGCCAAGGGGGCCAGCGAGCTGCGTGTTCTCCTGAACCATGCGTTGCGCAATGCGCTCATCCCGGCGCTCACCATCATCGGCTTCTCCTTCGCCTATCTGATCACCGGCGCGATCCTGACCGAGACGATCTTCGCCTGGCCCGGGGTCGGCTCCTATGCCGTCGCCGCCGCGCGCGAGCTTGACCATCCCGCGATCATCGGCGTCACCATCGTCGGTGGTGCGGCCTTCCTGCTCGCCAATCTCTTGACCGACATCGCCTATGCGCTGGTCGATCCGCGAGTCCGGGTCGGCGGTGCGCGCGGGTCATGATCGCGCTGTCCCGCCCCGTCCTGGCGCGGCGGCCGGACTGGGCGACCCTGCCGGTGCTGATCGGCGCGGCGATCGTCGGCGCCTGGATCATCGTCGCGCTGACGATCCACTGGTGGTCGCCCTACGACCCCGTGCAGCTCGTCGGACGCCGTCTGATGCCGCCGAGCGCCGAGCATTGGCTGGGCACGGACGCGCTCGGCCGGGACGTCCTGTCGCGCACGCTCTACGGCGTGCGTCATTCGCTGCCGATCGCCGCGCTGGTGGTCGCCGTCGCGGTGCTGATCGGCTTCCTGCTCGGCGCCGGCGCCGGTTTCGTCGGCGGCATTCTCGACGCCGTCGTCATGCGTCTGGTCGATGTGACCTTGTCCTTTCCCCCCATCCTGCTCGCCATGGCGGTGACCGCCTCGCTCGGTCCAGGGCTGCGCAATGCGGCGATCGCCATGGTGATCGTCTGGTGGCCGGTGTACGCGCGCCTGATGCGCGCCCAGGTGCTCGCCATGCGCGGGCGCGAGCATGTCGATGCGGCGGTGACCTCCGGCGCCCGCCCTGCGCGCGTCCTGTTCACGCACATTCTGCCGCTCTGCTGGAGCCCGATCATCGTCAACGCGTCGATGGATTTCGGCCAGATCGTCCTGCTCGTGGCCAGCCTGAGCTTCATCGGCCTCGGGGCGGTGCCGCCGACCCCGGAGTGGGGCCAGATGATCTCGGAAGGCGCGCTCCACTTCTATCATTGGTGGATCGCCGCCGGGCCGGGTATCGCGATCCTGACCATCGTGCTCGGCTTCAATTTCCTCGGCGACGCCCTGCGGGACATTCTCGACCCGAGGTCGCGATGAGCCGTCCGCCGCTGCTCGTGGTCCGGGATCTTGCCGTCACGTTCCCCGGGACGGGCGGCCTGCGGCTCCAGGCGGTCCGCGGCATCGATCTCGATCTGAACGATGGCGAGGCGCTCGGCGTGGTCGGCGAGTCCGGCTCCGGCAAGAGCGTCAGCATGCTTGGCCTGCTGGGACTGCTGCCTGAACAGGCCAAGGTCACCGGATCGGTGCTGTTCCGCGGCCAGGAACTTCTGGGCATGGCGCCACGGGCGCTGCAGGCCATCCGCGGCGCGCGCATCGGCATGATCTTCCAGGACCCGCTGACCGCCCTCAATCCCGTGCTGCGGGTCGGCGAGCAGATCGTCGAGGCGATCCGCATCCACCATCCCGGCGTCAGCCGCAAGGCCGCCATGGCGCGCGCGGTCGATCTGCTCGATCTGGTCTCGATCCCGCAGCCGCGCGAGCGCGTGCGCCAGTACCCGCACGAATTCTCCGGCGGCATGCGGCAGCGCGTCATGATCGCCATGGCGGTGGCCAACGAGCCGGAGCTGCTGATCGCCGACGAGCCGACCACGGCGCTCGACGTCACGGTCCAGGCGCAGATCCTGGAGCTGCTGCAAGACCTGCGCTCGCGCCTCGGCATCGGCCTCGTCCTGATCACGCACGACTTGGGCGTGGTCGCCGGCACGGCCGACACCGTCGCCGTGATGTATGCCGGCCGCATCGTCGAGCACGGCGCGGTCGACGCGCTGTTTGAGGCGCCGCGGCATCCGTACACGCGAGGTCTGCTCGCGGCATTGCCCACGTTGGAGGTTGCCGACCGGCCGCTGGTCGGGATCGAAGGGAGGCCTCCGTCGCTGCGCGAGCGGCCGTCGGGCTGCGCCTTCCATCCGCGCTGCGCCTTCGCTCAGGCCCGCTGCCGCGTCGAGATGCCGGAGCTGCGCCACGTCGGATCGACCTGGAGCGCCTGCCACTTCGCCGAGACCCTGCCGCCCGGCCTCGATGTCGGCACGCCGTCGCCGGCGCATGCTGCGGATGGCGGCAGATGAGCGCGCCGGTCCACGGCGAGCCGGTCCTCTCGGTGCGGCGGCTGGTGAAGGCGTTTCCGGTCCGCCGCGGCGTGATCTTCGATCGGGCGGTCGCAGAGGTCAGCGCCGTCGCCGACGTGTCGCTCGACCTTGCCGCCGGCGAGACGCTGGGACTGGTCGGCGAGTCCGGCTGCGGCAAGTCGACGCTGGGCCGCTGCATCGTGCGCCTGCTCGAGCCGACCTCGGGCGAGATCCTGTTCCGCGGCCGCGACGTCGCCCGGCTGTCCGCGGCGGCGATGCGGCCGCTGCGCCGCCATCTGCAGATCGTGTTCCAGGATCCCTACGCCTCGCTGCACCCGCGCATGCGGGTGGCGCGGATCATCGCCGAGCCGCTGCGCCTGGCCGACATGTCCGAACGCGAGATGGCCGAGCGCGTCAACGAGCTGCTGGAGGTGGTGCGCCTGGACCAGTCGCAGGCGGCGAGCTTCCCGCACGAGCTGTCCGGAGGGCAGCGCCAGCGCGTCGGGATCGCCCGGGCGCTCGCCCTGCGGCCGGAGGTCGTGGTCCTGGACGAGCCGGTCTCGGCCCTCGACGTCTCGGTGCAGGCGGGCGTCCTGCAACTGTTGCGGGACCTTCAGAACAGGTTCGGCCTCGCCTTTCTGTTCATCGCGCACGACCTGGCCGTCGTCCGCCACATCTCGCACCGGGTCGCCGTCATGTATCTCGGCCGCATCGTCGAGACCGCGCGCGCCGACGATTTCTATGCCGGGGCGATGCACCCCTACAGTCAGGCGCTCCTTTCCGCCGTTCCTCTCGCCGACCCGAAGCGCGAGCGCCTGCGCCGGCGGATCGTGCTCCAGGGCGACGTGCCGAGCCCGCTCGATCCGCCCTCGGGCTGTCGCTTCCGAACCCGCTGCTGGAAGGCGACCGAACGCTGCGCCGCCGAAGAGCCGCAGCTGCTCGAGCAGGCCGACGGTCACCGCGTCGCCTGCCACTATCCGGAGCCGCTCGCGGCGGCCGCAACGCAGCCCGCGTGCGGTTTCGGCGCCACGAGGTCGGCATCGCCCTGAGCCGCTCGCGGACGTGGAGATATCAGGCTTGGGATGCCGGACGATCGGTGAGATGATGCAGCCGTTTCGCCCGGATCGAAGTTGCGGCAGGTCGGGAGGTGCCGATGCCGACGACGGTGATCTCGACGCCAGCTGTCCCGACGGCTCCCGCCCGCAAGCAGGGCCTGCCCGATCCCGTGCCCAAGCCGCCCGGCCGCCCGCCGGGAGAGCCGATCATCATCAAGGTGCCGTCGCGTGCGCCGCAGGCGCCGGAGGTCGACGCGCCGCGCGACGAGCGGGACGAGGAAGCCGAGATCAGGCCGCCCGGGACCATCGTCCCCGAGATGCCGCCGCCGCCCGAGCCCCGGGAGCGCGCGGGCTGAGGTGGGCTCTCTCGCCCTGGCGCTCGTCGCCTACGCCTCGGGCGTCGTCCCGTTCCTGCCGGAGCTGATCCATGGCAAGTGACGTGCTTCCCAAACGCAGGCTGGGCCGCACGCGGCTCGAGCTGACCGAGCTCGGCTTCGGCGCCGGTCCGCTCGGCAACTTCTACGGCGCGGTCGCACCGTCGACCGCCGCGGCGACGGTCGAGGCCGCCTGGCAGGCGGGGGTGCGCACCTTCGACACCGCGCCGCTCTACGGCTACGGCCGCAGCGAGCTTCGCCTCGGCCACGTGTTGCGCGAGTTGCCGCGCGACGAGTTCGTGCTCTGCAGCAAGGTCGGCCGCTACTTCGTGCCGCTGAAACCCGGCGACGACACCAGCAGGCTCCGACCGGGCGGCCTGCCGTTCCGCCCCGTCCTGGACTACAGCTACGATGGCGCGTTGCGCTCCCTCGAGCATTCGCTGCTGCGGCTCGGCGTCGCACGGCTCGACGTCGTTCACCTGCACGATCTCGACGCCTGGGCCTGCGGCGGCGAGGAGATGGCGGAGAAATACCTGCGTCAGGCGGAGACCGGCGCCTTCAAGGCGCTCTCGCAACTGCGGGCGAGCGGCGACATCGGGGCGATCGGCGTCGGGGTCAACCAGCCGGCCTGGGCGGCGCGGATCGTTCGCGCCCTCGACCTCGACTGCGTGATGATCGCCGGACGCTATTCGCTCCTGAACCAGGAGGCGCTCGACGAGCTCTTCCCCTTGTGTATCGAGCGCAAGGTCGGCGTGCTGGCGGCCGGCCCCTTCAACGGCGGCCTGCTCGTGCGCGGACCGGCGCCGGGCGTGCGCTACAACTATGCCGAGCCGCCGGCCGAGATCGTCGAGCGCCTGGACCGGCTGCAGGCCGTCTGCGAGCGCCATGCGGTGCCGATCGCGGCCGCCGCGCTGCAGTTCACGGCCGCGCACCCGGCGGTGACCAGCGTGGTCGCTGGCGCGATGAGCCCCGACGAGGTCGGGGCCAATGTCGGCCACCTGCGCCAGCCGATCCCTGGCTCGTTCTGGCAAGATCTGCGCCGCAGCGCG
>DASUGG010000078.1:0-6796 GCA_036274135.1 Geminicoccaceae bacterium | reverse complement strand
AGCCTCGCGAGCTGTCCGGCGGCCAGCGTCAGCGTGTCGCCGTGGGACGCGCGATCGTCCGGCGTCCGCAGGTTTTCCTGTTCGACGAGCCGCTCTCCAATCTCGACGCCGCGCTCAGGGTGCAGATGCGCATCGAGCTCGCCCGCCTGCATGACGAGCTCGACGCCACGATGATCTACGTCACTCACGACCAGGTCGAGGCGATGACGCTTGCCGACAAGATCGTGGTGCTGCAGGGCGGCGTGATCGAGCAGACCGGCACGCCCCTCGAGCTCTACCATCATCCCGACAATCTGTTCGTCGCCGGCTTCATCGGTTCGCCCAAGATGAACTTCCTCGACGCCCGCGCCGTTGGCGCCGACGCGGGAGGCGTCATGGTCGAGCTGGCCAACGGCGACCGCGTGCGGGTGGGCGTCGCGCCGGGTCAGGTGCAGGACGGCGAGCCTCTGACCCTCGGCGTACGGCCGGAGCATCTGCGGATCTCGAGCGAGGGCGACGTCAACGGCGAGGTGATCGTCGCCGAGCGGCTCGGCGGCGAGACCTATCTCTACACCCAGATCGCGGCCGGCGTGATGCTCGTGGTGCAGGCGGACGGCGAGAACGCCACGCGGGTGCACGACAAGGTGGCGGTGGCGATCGATGGACGCTCCTGCCACCTCTTCAAGGCCGACGGCAGCGCGGTCCAGCGCGCGCAGCGCCACCCGCTCGCCGACATCAAGGACCCGACCGCGCACGCCGCGGCCTGAACGGGGTGAGGCGGATGTACCTCGAAAAATATGACCTCAGCGGTCGCACCGCCGTCGTCACCGGCGGCGGCCAGGGCATCGGCTATGCCTGCGCCCAGGCGCTCGGCGAGGCCGGCGCCCGCGTCATCATCGGCGAGCTGCTGCCGGATCGCGGCGAGCAGGCGCGAGCGAAGCTGGCGGCACTCGGGATCGACGTGCACGCCACGGCGCTCGACGTCACGAACTCCTCGAAGGTTGACGAGGTCGCGGCCATGGTCGAGCGCGACTTCGGCGGCGCCGACATCCTCGTCAACAATGCGGGGGTGGCGAGGAGCGACGTGCGTGCAGAGGATACCAGCGACGAGCACTGGCACTTCCACATGGACGTGAACCTGCACGGCCTGTTCTGGTGCTGCCGCGCCTTCGGGGGGCAGATGCTGGCGCGCGGCAAGGGCGCGATCGTCAACATCGGCTCGATGTCGGGCTTCATCGTCAACAAGCCGCAGCCACAGGCGTTCTACAACGCCTCCAAGGCGGCGGTGCATCACCTGACCCGCTCGCTCGCCGCCGAATGGGCCGAGCGCGGCGTGCGGGTGAATGCCGTGGCGCCCACCTATATCGAGACGCCGCTGACCGTGTTCGGCATGGAGAATGCCGAGATGGCCAAGGTCTGGATCGAGATGACGCCGATGAAGCGGGTCGGCCAGCCGGACGAGATCGGCTCGGTCGCCCTCTTCCTGGCCTCCGACGCCTCAAGCCTGATCACCGGAGCGATCGTGCTTGCCGACGGCGGCTACACCTGCTGGTAGACGACGGAGGCGGCATCCGGCCGGATGCCGCCTCCGTGCCGTTCGAGACGACCGGGAGGTTCAGAACGAGAAGCCCATACCCAGGCCGCCCCAGAGGATCCCCTCGTCGAAATCCGAGTTTCTGAACTGGTAGTCGTACGCCGCCGTGGCGCGCAGGTCGACGCCTTCAAGCACGTCCAGATTGAAACCAATCTCAGGTCCTGCTACCAATCCGTTCTGCACGCCCGGGCCGTACACGCCACCGAAATTGGCGGCGAGGATGGGCCGGATGATGCCAAGATCGGGCGCGAAATCGAGACTGATGATCGACCGGCCGTTCGCGCCGTCATCCTCGCCGTTGAAGCTGTACAAAATGGCCTGCTTGAGCGACATGCCGCCGAGGAAGCCCGGGAGAAAGCTGTAGGTGAGCTGACCGCCGACGAGATCGTTCTCGCCGCCGTCGTCCGTCTCCCCGAAATTGTGGCCGTAGATGGGGCCGATCGTGAACACGTTCCTGCGCGCGGGTTCCTCCTCCATCGGTTCCTGCTCGACGGGTGCGGGCGCCGCCACGACCGGCGCGGGGGCTGGCGGTGGCGGCACCACGATCTCGACCCGGCGGTTGCGGGGCTCGCGCACCCCGTCCGCGGTCGGCACCAGCAGGTCCTCCTCGCCCCGGCCGATCGTGACGATGCTGGTCGCCGGCACGCCCTCCTCGACGAGTGCGTCCGCCACCGTCTCGGCTCGCTGCTGCGAGAGCACGAGGTTGTATTCCGCCGGACCCGACGTATCCGTATAGCCGGTCACGGTGATCTGCGGCGCGCCGCCCGCGCGATAGTCGGCCGCCGCCTGGGCGATCACCTGCCGGTCCTGCGGGCTCAAGCTCACCCCATCCAGCGCGAAGGTCACGACGTAATGGCCGCCGCCCAGCGCCTCGGGCGACGCCATCTGATCGCCGGTCTGCGCGTATGCCGGCGGCACCGCCAGAGCCAACAACGACGCGCCGATCACGAGTGCTTTCAGGGGAGCCATGGCGGCCGCCTCGCCATCGGCGCGACCGCAGATGTTCCGTTTGCCGAACCAGGCCAGCGCGCGCATCTGTGTCCCTCCAAAGCTGCTAGAGTTGTGCCTTCCATGGCGGCCGGGCGCCAAGCGGCGCGGCCAGCCGGAGCGTCAACGTGCCGTACGACAGTTTCGTTCCCGCCCAGCGCGCGCGCCCGGCACGCATGGGCGTGGAGTCGGTGCGGTGCGTGCGGGGTACCCCGATCGGCATATCTGCTTCCGGAGAGGTGAAACCGGCGGTCGCGCCGAAGTTCTGTATTGATTGTGCAATGCAGCATCAACATTCGGAGCAAGCCATGACCGAGCCTGCGACGCCGTCCGTAACCCGCGTCGAGCGGAAGCTTCCGAAGTTCGACATCGAATCTCTGTTTGCCGCGCAGAAGGCCAATCTCGCAGCCGCGCAAGAAGCGCAGAGGATCCTGATCGAGGCGGCCAGACCATCGTCAAAGCGCAGTACGATTGGACCATGGATCTGCTCGCCAGCGGCCAGAGTCCGTGGCGCGGCGGCCGGTCGGCGAAGCCGGAAGCCGGTGTCGCCGAGATCCAGAGCACCGCCGAGAAGACCATGGCGGTCGCCAGGCAGTCGGTGGATGTCGCCGCCGCGGCACAGCAGCGGGTGGCCGAGTTCGTAGCGCAGCGTGCCGCGGCCAACTTCCACGAGCTGAAGTCGGTCGCCGCCTGACCGATGCGTCTCCGCCGCCTGGAGGGGCGCGCCGGCGCGCCAGCCCAGAGCAGCCGGCCCGGGCGCCCGGGCCCCGGCGGGGGTGCTGGGGCAGCTATGCCTCGCGGGGCACTTGTCCAGCGCCGCGCAGGCCCGACATGGTTCTTGCTGCCGCGCGCGCCAGGCTGCTCACGGTCGGGCACAAGAGAGGTGAAAGCGATGTGGGATCAGATCTTCCGACGCTGGATCGACCTCGCCTTCTGGTGGCTGCCGACGGCAGAGGAGACGCGACAGCCTGCGATGCAGGCCGCCGAGAGCCCGCCGAAGCCCGCTCGAGACCACGTGAGGGGTGACCAGGCTGCCGACGATCTCACCCTGATCAAGGGCATCGGTCCGGTCGTGCAGCGGAAGCTGCATGCGGTCGGGATCAGGACCTTCGACGATCTTGCGGCGGCCGATCCGGAGACGTTGACCGAGCAGTTGAAGGGCCGGCAACCGATCTCGTCGGAGCTGGTTCGCGGCTGGACCGAGGCGGCCGATCAGCGCGTCGCCGCGCGCCACTGAGCGACCGTCCGCCGCTCGCTGGCCCGGTTAGCGGGTCGCGCCGCGCTCAGACGCCTTCGAGCGCCACCGCGATGCCCTGACCGACGCCGATGCACATGGTCGCCACGGCGCGCCGCGCGCCACGCTCCTTCAACTCGAGCGCCGCGGTACCGGTGATCCGGGTGCCCGACATGCCCAAGGGATGGCCGAGCGCGATCGCGCCGCCGTTCGGATTGACGTGCCCGGCGTCGTCGGGCAGGCCTAGTTCGCGAAGCGTGGCGAGCGCCTGGCTGGCGAACGCCTCGTTCAGCTCGATGACGTCGATCTCGGCCATCGACCAAGCGATCCGGGCGCACAGCTTCTGCGTCGCCGACACCGGGCCGATGCCCATGATGCGCGGCGGAACCCCTGCCGTCGCGCCTGCGACGATGCGCGCGATCGGCGTCAGGCCGTGCCTCGCGGCGGCTTCCTCGGATGCCACGATCAGCGCGGCCGCGCCATCGTTGACCCCCGACGCGTTGCCGGCGGTGATCGTGCCGCCCTGGCGGAATGGCGTCGGCAGCCTGGCGAGCTGCTCGACCATGGTGCCGGGCCGGGGATGCTCGTCTCGCTCGACCAGGATCGGCTCGCCCTTGCGTCGCGCGACGCTCACGGGCGTGATCTCCTTGGCGAGACGGCCGCTCTCGATCGCTGCAGCCGCCCTTGCCTGCGAGCGCGCGGCGAAGGCGTCCTGGTCCTCGCGGCTGACGGAGAAGTCCTCTGCGACATTCTCGCCGGTCTCGGGCATGGAATCGATGCCGTAGCGCTGCTTCAGCAGGGGATTGACGAAGCGCCAGCCGATCGTGGTGTCGTAGATCTCGGCGTGACGCGAGAAGGCGGTCTCGGCCTTGGGCATCACGAAGGGAGCCCGCGACATGCTCTCGACCCCGCCGGCGATCGCGAGCGCGGCCTCGCCGGTCCTGATTGCCCGTGCCGCGGTGATCACCGCGTCCATGCCGGAGCCGCAAAGGCGGTTGATGGTGCTGCCCGGAACGGTCTCCGGCAGGCCGGCGAGCAGCAACGCCATGCGGGCGACATTGCGATTGTCCTCGCCCGCCTGATTGGCGCAGCCATAGACCACCTCGTCGAGGGCGGCCCAGTCGACGGCGCCGTGCCGCTGCATCAGCGCCTTCAGCGGGATTGCGGCGAGGTCGTCCGCCCGCACGCTCGCCAGGGCGCCGCCGAAGCGTCCGATCGGGGTCCTCACGTAGTCGCAGATGAAGGCCTCTGGCATCGCGCCGCTCCGTAACGCAGGGTGCGCCTTCGCCCTAGCTCGCGGCGCCCGGCACCACTTTGGCGAGATAGCCGCGCAGATCCTTCAGCACCGCGCTCATCGGCGCCTCCAGACTGTCGCGCGGGCTCACGTGAATCTTGCGGCCGTCGACGCCGACGACCATCAGGCCGAGATCGTAGCAGCGCTCGTCGAAGTCGTTCGGCAGGTCCCGCTTGCCGGTGATGCCCGGGACGGTCACCACCCAGACGCCATCGCCCTCCTCGCGTACCTCGATCCCGGCCATGCCAGCCTCCTTCGGTGCCAAACCGAAGGCGAGCTTAGCGGATCGCGACGCGCGCACAACCTCGGCGTGGCGCGTCAGCTCGGCTCTGGCGCGACGGTGAGCTGGACGCGGGCGCCGGCAAAGCAGGTGGCGCCGTAGCGGATCGGCCGGCCCTCGGGATCGACATCGACCGCCTCGGTCACCAGCACCGGCTCGCTGGCCGGCTGCTTGAGGTGCGCCGCCTCCTCGGCCGAAGGCAGCCGCGCGAGGATCCGCGTCGCGGCCCGGCGATAGTCGGCGAGACCGTAGCTCGCCAGCGCCCCGCTGATCGACGAGTGCTGCCGCAGCCGGTCGGCGAGGCCGGGAAAGCGGCCTGCCGGGAACCAGCTGCGGCCGTAGCTGACCGGGACGCCGTCGGCGAAGCCGGCGCTCGTGCACTGCATCAGGCGGGCGCCGCGCCGCAGTCGGAGATGCCGGGCGGCCTCAGGATCTGCGGCCACTTCGACCATCTCGCGGATGTCGCGGGCCGGCGCGCGGTCCTGCGCCAGGAGGTTGGCGCTGAAGCTGGTACGGGATCGCAGCGGGTAGTCGATCACCAGGTCCTGCAGGAAAGTGCCGCGCCCCTGCTCGACCCGGACCAGGCCGCGCGCCGCAAGCTCGGCGATGGCGCGGCGCACGGTGTGGCGATTGACGGTGAAGCGGGCAGCGAGTTCGGCCTCGCTCGGCAGCCGGGCGCCCGCGTCGAGTTCGCCAGCGCGGAGGTCGCTCTCGAGCCGGTGCGCGATCTGGCGCCAGACGGCAATGCCGGCACCGCGCTCCAGGGGCAGAGGGGCGAGGGGTGTCATCAAAGGGTCGCTCGGCTCCCGCGAGAATGCCTGTTGTGTCGCAGCAGCCTAACTTGTATAGACGTATAGATCAATAGGGAGTCGGCGGTGCAGCAGGAAGCTTTCGCGGAGCAGTGTTCCGAGCGGGCGCAGCGTCAGCACTGGCTTGCCGTCCTGGCGCGGGCGGCGACGGGCGAGCTAGAAGCCTTCTGGGCGCAGACGCAGCCTTCGGAACTCGTGCTCCTGCGCCAGCCGGAGATCGGGCTGGTGATGGCGCGCGGGCGCGCCGGCGGCACCGGCGGGCGCTTCAACCTCGGCGAGATCACGGTGACCCGCTGCGCGGTACGCGGCGCCGACGGTCACATCGGCCACGGCTATGTGGCCGGGCGCGACAAACGCAAGGCGGAGCTGGTCGCAAGCTTCGATGCCCTGCTGCAGGCGCCCGAGCGCCGGGCGGCGCTGCTCGAGCGGGTGGTCACGCCCCTGGCTGCGGCCCAGGCCTCGCAGAGGGCTTCTCGGGCGCGCAAGGCGGCGGCGACCCGCGTCGAGTTCTTCACGCTGGCGAGGGGCGGGGGATGAACATCGCCGCAGGCTTCGCCGACCAGGCCCTGGACGCCCAGGCGACCTTTCGCTGCCTGCTCGAGGCGTTGGCGCATCCAGG
>DASUGG010000077.1:0-2081 GCA_036274135.1 Geminicoccaceae bacterium | reverse complement strand
TCGCCGACCAGCATCATCGCGATCATCACCCGCTGGCCCATGCCGCCGGAGACCTCGTGCGGATAGCAGGCGTAGACGCGCTCCGGATCGCGGATGCGCACCGCCTCCAGCATCGCCAGCGCCCGGCGCCTCGCCTCGGCGCGGCCGACCCTCGCATGCGCGCGGCAGGCCTCGCGGATCTGCCGGCCGACGGTCATGACCGGGTTGAGCGAGAACTTGGGGTCCTGCATGACCATGGCGATGCGGCGGCCGCGCACCGCCCGCATCGTCGCCTCGCCGGCGCGCAGAAGGTCGATGCCGGCGAAGCTCAGGCGGTCGGCGCTGACCTCGCCGGGCGCGGGCACCAGGCGCAGGATCGCGCGGCCGACCGTCGACTTGCCCGAGCCGGATTCGCCGACGATGCCGAGCTTCTCGCGGCCGAGCGTGAACGAGACGCCGCGCACCGCCTCGATCACCCGCGCCGGCGTCGGGTAGCGCACCCGGAGGTTCGAGACGACCAGCGGCGCGCCGTCGGTCTCGGCCATCGTCACGTCGCGGGCCGCGCCCGGCTCGGCGCCCGCGCCATCCGCGGATCTTACGGGTAGTAGCCGACGACGCAGACCTGGCCGCCCGCCTTGGTCACGTAGGTCTCCTTTTGCACTGCCTCGGTCTCGCCCGGGCGCGGCCAGAGATAGGTGACCACGTTGAGCTCGCCCTCGACGGCGACCGCGTCGATCTCCTCGCCGAACCGCTTGCCGGCCGCATCGGTCAGGTCGTAGATGCTCTGCCCGACCATGGCGGCGTCGGCGCCGTGCGCCGTCACCGTGCCGTCGGCGGCGCTGCTGCACGCGACGTAAAGGTCGCGCTCGCGGAAGCCGTCGCTGCCGGCGGTGATGGCGGCGAGCGCCGCCGCCTCGTCGGCCTCGATGGCGGCGACGGCGCGCTCGAGCATCGCCTTAGCCTGCTCGGCCGTGCCGCCCTCGCCGGCTGCCAAACCCTCACCCGATGCCGCCAGCAGCCCCGCGAGGACGGCGCCGAGGGCCATCCCCAAGAATCCCCTTTGCAACCTGCCCATCGCAGCTCTCCTGCGTTCTACAGCGGATCGGCGCTGAAGGTGTCGCAGGCGCTCAGCATCCCGGTGTCGTAGCCGGCGCGGAACCAGCGCACCCGCTGCGCCGAGCTACCGTGCGTGAACGACTCCGGCACGACGTAGCCCTGCGCCTGGCGCTGCAGCCGGTCGTCGCCGATCGCGCTCGCCGCCGTCAGCCCTTCGTCGATGTCGCCGTCCTCCAGCATCTGCCGGCTTCGCTCGGCATGATACGCCCAGATCCCGGCGAAGCAGTCGGCCTGCAGCTCCTGCCGCACCGACAGCGCGTTGGCCTCGGCCTCGCCGAGCGTGGCGCGCACCGAGCGCACCTGGTCTGAGATGCCGAGCAGGGTCTGCACGTGATGGCCGACCTCGTGCGCCAGGACATAGGCTTGGGCGAAGTCGCCCGGTGCGCCGAAGCGCTGGTCGAGTTCCTCGAAGAAGGCGAGGTCGATGTACACTTGGCGGTCGCCCGGGCAGTAGAACGGGCCGACCGCGGCGCTCGCATAACCGCAGGCGGATTCAACCTCGCCCGAGAACAGCACGAGCACCGGCTCCTGATACGTCCGGTCGATCTGCTCGAACAGGCCGTGCCAGGTGTCCTCGGTGTCGGCGAGCACCGCCGAGACAAACTCCTTGAGTTCCTCCTCGGTCGCCGAGCCTGGCACCGGCGCCTGCTGCTGATAGGACGGTCCCGGCATCTGTCCGCCCTGGAACAGGAAGCTGGGGTCGACGCCGAGGAAGATCGCGATCAGCGCGACGATGATGATGCCGATGCCGCCAAGGCCGCCGGCGCGGCCGGCCCGGCCGCCCGGCATGCGCATGCCGCCGGGCATGCCGCGCGGCATGCGCATGCCGATCGGGGCACCCATGCCGCGCCGATCCTCGATGTTCGTGCTTCGTCTGCCCAGGCGCCAGCGCATGTCCCTCACTCCGAGCGCAGGCATCGACCATCGGCGGGCTGACGATGCGCGTCAAGTTCGGAGCGTGTTCGGGCGCGACAGGGGGCGCCTGC
>DASUGG010000076.1:0-4221 GCA_036274135.1 Geminicoccaceae bacterium | reverse complement strand
CGGCGAGCGGCAAGGCGAACGTGGCCTCGTCGACGATCACCTGCAGCGCTCCCTCGGGCGGGCTGCCTTCGGCCGTGCCGAGGTCACTCAGCCGGGCGAGCCGCAAGAGGGCGTCGCGGTGCCGGCGCAGCCGCAGGGCGGTCGCCGGCGCGGCGTCGTGGACCGCGAGGCGCAGCTTGGCGGCCGGCGGCACGCCGAGCTCGCTGCGGGCGACGCGCACGGCGCCGATCGCGCGGATCAGCCAGTCGACTTCCGCCTCGGCCTCGGCGTCGACCAGCGCCGGGTCGGGCTCGGGCCAGGACGCGGCGATCAGCGGCCCGCCCGGCGCGCCGTAGCGGCGCTGCCAAAGCTCCTCGGTGATGAACGGCGCGAGCGGATGCAACAGGTGCAGCAGCTTCGCCAGGATCCAGGCGGCGCAGGCGCGGGTCTCCGCCCGGGCGGCCTGATCCTTGCCGGCGAGCAGCGGCTTGGCGAGCTCGACGTACCAGTCGCAGAACTCGTCCCAGGTGAAGTGGTACAAGACACCCGCCGCATCGTTGAAGCGATACGCTTCGAGGCTGGCGCGGGCGCGCTCGGCCGCCTGGGCGAGCTTGCCGATCGCCCAGCGGTTGACGGTCTGGCGGCAGGATCTCGGATCGAACGCCGGGTCGAGATCGCACTGCTGCAGCTCGCAGAAGCGGGCCGCGTTCCACAGCTTGGTGCCGAAATTGCGGTAGCCCTGCACGCGGCCCTCGGCGAAGCGGATGTCGTGCCCCTGGGCGGTGCTGGCGAGGATCGTGAAGCGCAGGGCGTCCGCGCCATACCGGTCGATCAGCTCGAGCGGGTCGACGACGTTGCCCTTGCTCTTGCTCATCTTCTGGCCGTGCTCGTCGCGCACCAGGCCGTGGATGCAGACGTCGCGGAACGGCACTTCGCCCATGAAGCGCAGGCCCATCATCATCATCCGCGCGACCCAGAAGAAGATGATGTCGAAGCCGGTGACCAGCACGCTGGTCGGTTAGAAGCGCGCGAGCTCCGGCGTGCGCTCGGGCCAGCCGAGGGTCGAGAACGGCCACAGCGCCGACGAGAACCACGTGTCCAGCACGTCCTCGTCGCGCGTCAGCGCAACCGTGCTGCCGTAGTGCGCGGCCGCCTGCGCCGCCGCCTCGGCCTCGTCCATCGCGACGAAGAGGGCGCCGTCGGGGCCGTACCAGGCGGGGATCTGGTGGCCCCACCACAGCTGGCGCGAGATGCACCAGGGCTGGATGTTGCGCATCCACTCGAAATAGGTGTTCTGCCACTGCTCCGGCACGAAGCGGGTACGGCCCTGCTCGACCGCCTCGATCGCCGGCTGCGCCAGGGTTTTCGCGTCGGCATACCACTGATCGCTGAGGATCGGCTCGACCGGCGTCTCCGAGCGCTGGCTGTAGGGCACGGTGTGGCGGATCGGCTCGATCTTTTCGATCAGGCCGGCCGCCTCGAGGTCGCGCAGCACCGCCTCGCGCGCGTCGAAGCGGTCGAGGCCGCGATAGGGCTCCGGTACTGCGTCGTTCAGCCGCCCTTCGGCGTCCAGAATGTTGATCATCGGCAGGTCGTGCCGGCGGCCGACCTCGAAGTCGTTGAAGTCGTGGCCTGGCGTGATCTTGACCGCGCCGGAGCCCTTCTCGGGGTCGGAGTAGCTGTCGGCGACGATCGGCAGGCGGCGGCCCACGAGCGGCAGCACGGCGTGCCGGCCGACCAGTTCGCGGTAGCGCGGGTCGTCCGGATGCACCGCGACGGCCGTGTCGCCGAGCATGGTCTCGGGCCGCGTCGTCGCGACCACGATGTGGCGGCCCGGCATATCCTCGATCGGGTAGCGGATGTACCAGAGGCGTCCGTCGACCTCGGTCGGCTCGACCTCGAGGTCCGAGACCGCGGTCTGCAGGGCGCAGTCCCAGTTGACCAGCCGCTTGTCCTTGTAGATCAGGCCGTCGCGGTAGAGGTCCACGAAGACCTTGCGGACCGCGGCCGACAGCCCCTCGTCCATCGTGAAGCGGTCGCGCGACCAGTCGGCCGATGCGCCGAGGCGATGCAGCTGCTGGCTGATGATGCCGCCCGACTGTGCCTTCCACCGCCAGACCAGCTCGACGAAGGCCTCGCGGCCGATCTCGCGCCGGGTCCGCGGCGCCAGCTGGCGCTCGACCACCATCTGGGTTGCGATCCCGGCATGATCGCTGCCGGGCTGCCACAGCACCGCGCGGCCCCGCATGCGGTAGAACCGCGCCAGCGTGTCCTGCAGCGTGAAGTTCACCGCGTGGCCCATGTGCAGGCCGCCGGTGACGTTCGGCGGCGGCATCATGATGCAGAAGGGCTCGGCCGCAGGATCGCTGCGCGGCGCGTAGTGGCCGGCCTGCTCCCATGCTTGATCGTGCGAGGCTTCGACCTCGGCGGGTCGAAAGGTCTTGTCCAGCATCGCCGAACCACTCGAAGGCTTGGGGGGACCTTGCGGCAGGCCGCGCCAGCGCTATAGGGGAATTCCCCATGCCGGGCAAGGTGCCGCCCGCCGCCGCGCCGCTGGAAGGCGCGCCGTCGCGGGCTGCGGACCGCGAGTGGGGGAGGGCGATCGCCCGCCGGCAGGGCGGGCTTCGCTACGGGCTGCGCCTGCCCGCAGCCGTCACTTTCGCGCGAGGTTGCGGGGCCGCCGGCTTGTGGCCGGTGCGCAGGCCGTCACCGGGCGCCGGGATCGGCCCCGGCGGACGGCCGCTAATCGTCCTCGGCGGCGCGCCGCACGATCTTCTTGATCTCGCGCTGCACGATCCGCTCGACCAGCGCGGGCAGATTCTCGTCCAGCCACTCGCGCAGCATCGGCCGCATCATGTCCTCGACGAACTGCTCGACGGAGCGGCCGGAATCGGCGATCGACAGCTCCGCCGGCGTGCGCTGCACGGCCTGCGACAGCTTCGCGAGCGCGCCGGTGGCGGCGCCGGCGGCGCGGTCCGAGACCAACGGCTCGAAGCCGTTCTTCTTCTGCTGCGTGACAGTCTGCTGATCTTCCATCTCGTCGCCTCGAATATCGGTGATTGATGGCGCCGCGTCCTCGTCCCCGAACGCCCTTGCGGTCAGGCCGGCATCGCGGCGCAGCGCGACCGGCTCGTCGCCTGCCGGCTCGACCGCATCCGGCTCGGCCGGAAAAGCCTCCGGCTCGCCGTCCGGCTGCCGCTCGAGTGCGTGCGCCTGCGCCAGGCTCCGGTCGAGGTCGATGACCTCGCCCTCCTCGCGCACGACCTCGGTGAGCTCGAGCACATCGTCGTCGGCGTCGCCGCCGCCGAAGCCGGGCGCCTCGGCCCAGTCCGCCGGCTCGGGCTGCGTGCCGACGGCGTCCTGCTCGCCCTCCTGGTCGCCCGCCTCGTCGGCGATGATCCGCCGGATCGAGGAGAGAATCTCCTCCATCGACGGCTCCTGCTGCTCCTTGGGTTGGCTCACGTCACGCCACCTCCAAAAATGGCTGCACGACCCACGCCCCGCCGCAGGGCCAGGCGGGCGGGGCGGCGCGGTCGTCTATTGATCGTCATCGGGCGACTGGCCCAGCCCGACCCAGCGATTGCGCGTATCGTCGAAGTAAGCCTCGGCGTCATAGGGTTGCACCGGCAGCCCGATGCCGCCGGCGGTCAGCTGCCCGACCGCCGCCTTGAGCCGGTAGCTGGCGATGATCTGATCGCGCCGCGCCTGCACCAGGTCGACCTGCGACTGGAACAGATCGCTCTCCTGATCGAGCACGTCCAAGGTGGTGCGCTGGCCGACCAGCGCCTCCTGCCGCGAGCCCTCGACCGCGATCTCGTTGGCGCGCACCTGCGCGCCGATGGATTCGATCCGCGACCTGGCGGTCACCAGGGTCTCCCATGAACTGGTCACCTCGTTGCGCACCGCACGCAGCGTGTCCTCGACATCGTCGCGGCGCTGGCGGACGGTCTGCTTGGTCTGGCGCACGCGGGCGTACTCGGCGCCCCCCTGGTACAGCGGCACGCTCAGATTGGCGCCGATCGACGCGTCGCGGCGATAGTCCAACGATTCCGAAGGATCGCGGGCATAGGCTAATTCTCCCCTAACGCTGAGGCGGGGCAGGAGCGCCGACTCGGCGACGTCGACATCGGCCCGGGCGGCCGCCAGGTTGAACTGGGCGGCGGCGAGGTTAGGGTTCAGATCCTGCGCCAGCTGCTGCGCGTCCTCCTCGGTCACGGGCAGCTCGCTGAGCGGCGGCGGCAC
>DASUGG010000075.1:0-5723 GCA_036274135.1 Geminicoccaceae bacterium | reverse complement strand
GGAAGCGCGCAAGTTCGCCGACATCGCGATCGGCGCCGGCCGCAGGCTCGATCATCAGCGGCGGGGTCTCGTCCTGCGCCGCGGCGCCGGCGGCCGGCGGCGGGCTGGGCGGCTCGGTCTCGGCGGCGGCCGGCTCCTCGGCCGCCGGGGCGAGCAGGGAGCTGTGGATCCAGCCCTCCTGGCCGTCCATGCCGGCGATCTCGGCGCGCACCCACGCGCCCTCGCGCTGCAGCTCGATCACCTGTTGGTTGCGATGGACGCGCATCCGGATGGCGGCGTCGCCGCTCGGCCCGGCGCGCACGTTGACGCCGTCCCCGGTCACGACCAGCGCGTCGCCCGTCTCGGCGAGCGCGGCGCCGGCCAGCAGCAGGAAGGCGACGCCCGCAGCGAAGCTCACCGGCCTCATCGTGGTCTCCGCGCTTTGCCCCAGTTTGCCGCCGCGCCGCGCGCGAGGCAATCGCTCTGTCGCAGCGATGCGTGGACCGGGCGGCGGGCGTCAGGCGCGGGCGGCGACCGCCTCGACCTCGATCCGGTAGCGCGGATCGGCCAGGGCGGAGATGATCAGGAGGGTCGAGCAGGGCGGCGGCGAGCCGACGAAGCGGTCCCGCGCCGCCATGTAGCCGGCGCGATCGTTCGGATCGAGCAGATAGGTGGTGAGCCGCACCAGGTCGGCGGGCGCCATGCCGGCCTCGCGCAGCAGAGCCGCGATGTTGGCGAAGCAGATCTCGGCCTGCGCCGCCGCATCGGCGGGGATCGTGCCGTCGGGCGCGATGCCGACCTGGCCGGAGAGATAGAGCCAGCGCGCGTTCGGCGGCACGGAGACGGCGTGGCTGTAGTTGGCGGCCGGCGGGTGGATGGCGGCGGGCGTGATGTGGGTCAGCATGGGCGCGCTCCTCCGAATGGATCGTGCGGTTTTGCCATGTCGACCCGCCGCGCGGCAATGCGGACAACGTGGCCGCGACCCGCTACAACGGAGCGCGCCGCCTCGGGCACGTGCGGGCATAGGCAGAGCGCGGGCGTGAACCGTCGCGACGGGTTTGCGCGACCGGCCGGCAATGCGCTCAACGGGTCAGGCGGGGCGGTCGAAAGGAGGGGCCATGCGCGTGCCACGCCGCCTCTGGCAGGAGATGAGCAGCGAGGAGTTCGCCGGACTCGATCGGGCGCGGGTGATCGCGCTGCTGCCGGTCGGCGCGATCGAGCAGCACGGGCCGCATCTGCCGGTCGCGACCGACGCCTGCATCAACCAGGGCGTGCTGGCGCGCGCCCTCGAGCAGATGCCGGACGACCTGCCGGTCACCGTCCTGCCCATGCTGCCGGTCGGCAAGAGCGACGAGCACCTGGCCTATCCCGGGACCCTGACGCTCTCGGCGGAGACCCTGATCCGGCTGTGGACCGAGGTCGGCGAGAGCGTGGCGCGCGCCGGCGTCCGCAAGCTCGTGCTGTTCAACAGCCACGGCGGCCAGCCGCAGGTCATGGACATCGTCGCGCGCGATCTGCGGGTGCGCCACGCGATGCTGGTGGTGGCCTACAGCTGGTATGCGGGCGGGCTGCCGGCGGGGCTGTTCGACGAGGCGGAGCTGCGGCACGGCATCCACGCCGGCGCGGTCGAGACCTCGATGATGCTGCACCTGCGTCCCGATCTCGTGCGGATGGAGCGGGCGGCGGATTTCCGGCCGCTGATGCGCGAGCTGGCGCCCGACTACCGCCTTCTCTCGCCGACTGGCGCGGGGCGGCTGGCCTGGATGGCGCAGGATCTGCACCCGAGCGGCGCCTGCGGCAATGCCAGCCTTGCCGATGCGGAGCGCGGCCGCGCCCTGGTCGAGCATGCGGCGCAGGCGCTGGTGGAGCTGCTGCGCGAGGTCGATCGCTATCCGCTCGCGCGGCTCCGCTCGCGATCTCGGGATGCCTGGGCGGTCGCGGCGAGGCCGCGCCGCCGCAAGCCCGTGAAGTCTGCTGTGTCGTAGGCGGGGCCGGCGGCCACGCTCATGCCGCCCCGGACCCGTCGCCCTACGGTGTCGAAGCGCCTGCGGCGGCTGCTCGCCGCAGCGCGATCAGCCGGGCCGAGCGTTGGCGCCGGTCGCCGCCCGCCTGGGCGGGACCGGCCGCGCGGCCGCGCCGGTCCGGCAGAATGCTGCCTACGCCATCGGGTCCTTGGAGATGAAGGGGAGGTGCTCCCACTTCTTGCCGGCGGCGACGATGCAGCTCAGACCGTTCGGGGTGGTGCTGACCACCGTCCAGGTGTCCTTCTCGGTCGACGCGTAGACCTGGAGCAGATTGCCGTTCGACTGCAGCCCGAAGGCGACGGGGGCCTCCTCGTACTTGCTGCTCAGCTGCTTGGCGATCTCGGTGGCGTTGTGGCAGGGCATGCGGATGCCCTGGTTCGTCTGCGCGGCGAGCGGGGTCGCCAGGGCGCCGCAGGTGATCACTAGGCTGGTCGCCAGAAGGGCCGCACGACGCATCGCACCGTCTCCATCGGTATTGGCAGCCCCTCGGCCGCCACGACGCCATTTGGCCATGCCGGTAGTTACCTTTAGGTTAACAACACCGCCGCCATAGAACCAAAAGTGTATAGACCCGGCCCGCGGCGCATCCCAGCGACAGGCCGCGTCGCGTCGTCCAGGCCAGCGCTCTCCGGGCCTCCCCTGCGGCGCGTCGTTCGCGCTTTCGGCGAATTCCGGCGGCGCCCCCGGGCAGGGACGTCGGGCGCTGCCTTCTTGACGTCGCGCGCCGGCTGGGCTCCCTTCTCGTCGAGGTCGAGATGGCGCTGGGCGGGAGGGAACGCGGATGAAGATCAGCGAGGTCGAGGCGCTCTACCTGCGGCTGCCCGAGATCCAGGCCCGCACCGACAGCTCGCAGGACGCGCTGATCGTCAAGGTGAGCACCGATGCGGGCATCGTCGGCTGGGGCGAGGTCGACGGCTGCCCGCATGTCGTCAAGGCGATCGTCGAGGCGCCGACCTCGCATACCCTGGTCACCGGCCTACGCCAGCTGCTGCTGGGCGAGGACCCGCTCGAGATCTCCCGGCTGTGGCACAAGATGTACCAGGGCACGCTCTACTACGGCCGCGAGGGCGCCGTGATCCAGGCGATGGCCGGCATCGACCTGGCGCTCTGGGACATCAAGGGCAAGGCGCTGGGCCAGCCGGTCTACAAGCTCCTGGGCGGCGGCTATCGCAAGAAGCTGCGCGCCTATGCCTCCAACATGTTCCAGTTCGGCGCGCAGGCGACCGCCGACCGCGCGAAGGCCGCGCGCGATGCGGGCTACACCGCGATCAAGTTCGGCTGGGAGCCGTTCGGCCAGGACCCGGCCACCGACTGCGCCTATCTCGAGGCGATCCGCGGCGCGATCGGCGACGGTATGGACCTGATGCTCGACGTCGGCCTGATCTGGGACGCCAAGACGACCCTGCAGCGGGCGCGCCTGTTCGAGCCCTACCGGCTCGCCTGGATCGAGGAGCCGCTGCCGCCCGACGACCTCGAAGGCTACGCCGAGGTGGCCGCCGCCACCGACACCAAGATCGCCGCCGGCGAGGAGGAATGCACGCTCGCGGGCTTCACCCGGCTGATCGACCAGGGCCGGATCGACGTCGTGCAGGTCGACCTCACGCGCTGCGGCCTGACGCAGGCGATGAAGATCGCGGCGCTCGCCGAGCAGCGCGGCCGGCCGGTGATCAACCACAACTTCACGACCGACATCAACGTCGCGGCCTCGCTGCACTTCCTCGCGAGCGTGCCGAACGCGTTCGTCATGGAGTACTGCGTCGAGCCCTCCGAGATCAGCCGCTCGCTGGCCCGGAACCCGATCGCGATCGTCGACGGCCACGCCGCGGTGCCCGAGGAGCCAGGCCTCGGCGTCGAGCCCGACCCGGCGATCATCGAGAAGTACCTGGTGCGCGGCTGAGGCTCGAGGGAATGGATTTCGACGTCGGACTGTTGACGGGACGCGCCTGGCGCTGACATCGTCCTGAAACATCGCCTGCCTTAGAAGGCGGCCATCGCGCTGGCGGCGCAGGCCATGCGCACCCGGAGGGAATCGTGCAAGGAGCGGTCGGCCATCGGTCCGGATGGCGGGGCGAGGCGCGGGCGCTGATCGCGCTGAGCGGCCCGCTCGTGCTGACCAATCTCGGCCAGGTCGCGATCCAGACCACCGACGTGCTGCTGATCGGCTGGCTCGGCACCGAGGCGCTGGCGGCGAGCGTGCTCGGCGTCAACCTGAGCTTCGTGCTCCTGCTGTTCTCGATCGGCGTCGTGACCGCGACCGCGCCGATGATCGCGCAGGACCTCGGCCGCCAGCGGCACGCGGTGCGCGAGCCGCGCCGCACCGTGCGGCAGGGCTTCTGGGTCGCGCTCCTGCTCGGCGTGCCGGCCTCGCTGATCCTCTGGAACATCGCGCCGATCCTCGCGCTGCTGCGCCAGGACCCGGCCCTGATCGGCGGCGCCGAGGACTATGTGCACGCGGCGATGTGGGGCTTCGTGCCGGGCCTGTGGTTCGTCGTGCTGCGCAACTTCATCGCCTCGCTCGAGCGGCCGCGCGCCGGCATGGTGATCATGCTGGTCGGCGTCTCGTTCAACGCGGTCGCCGCCTACGGCCTGATCTTCGGCCGGCTGGGCCTGCCCGCGCTCGGGCTGCGCGGCGCAGGGATCGCCGCCGCCCTGACCAACGTCTTCCTGTTCGTGGCCCTGTTGGGCTTCGTGCTGATCGACCGGCGGTTTCGCCGCTACTACATCCTGGGCCGGTTCTGGCGCACCGACTGGTCGCGCCTGCGCGAGATCTTCCGGATCGGCCTGCCGATCGGCGTCACGCTGATCATGGAGGTCGGCCTGTTCGCCGGATCGGGCTTTCTGATCGGCGCGATCAGCACCACCCAGCTGGCGGCGCACCAGATCGCCCTGCAGTGCGCCGCGGTGAGCTTCATGGTGCCGCTCGGCCTGGCGCAGGCCGCGACCGTCCGCGTCGGCCTCGCGGTCGGCCGCAGCGACCCGGCCGCCGTGCTGCGCGCCGGCACCACGGCGCTGATCATGGGCAGCAGCTTCATGCTGGCCATGGCGCTGGTCATGTGGTCGGTGCCGCGCAGCATCGTCGGGTTGTTCATCGACGCCGCCGATCCGGCCAACCGCGCCGTGGTGCACGCCGCCGTGACCTTCCTCGCGGTCGCCGCGATGTTCCAGATCTTCGACGGCGGCCAGGTGGTCGGCGCGGGCGCGCTGCGCGGCCTCAAGGACACCCGCTGGCCGATGCTGTTCGCCGCGTTCGCCTATTGGGCGGTCGGCATGGTCTGCGCCGTCGGGCTCGGCCTGGGCGCCGGCCTCGGCGGGCTCGGCGTCTGGTTCGGCCTCGCGGCGGGCCTGGCGGTGGCCGCAGCGCTGATGATCGGCCGCTTCTACCTGCTGCAGGGCAGGATCGCGGGCGGGACGCGCCGGCTGGCGGCGAGCGGCGGCCTGGCTTAGGCTTCGGCCCGCGCCGACACCCGAGGAGGGAGCCGTGGACAAGGTCATCATCAGCTGCGCCGTGACCGGCAGCATCACGAGGCCCGACCAGCATCCGGGCCTGCCGATCACGCCGGCGCAGATCGCCGACGCCGCGATCGAGGCGGCGGGTGCCGGCGCCGCGATCGCCCACATCCACGTGCGCGACCCGGAGAGCGGCGCGCCGAGCATGGAGCTCGGCCTCTATCGCGAGGTGGTCGAGCGCATCCGCGCGAGCGGCGTCGACCTGATCATCAA
>DASUGG010000074.1:0-4954 GCA_036274135.1 Geminicoccaceae bacterium | reverse complement strand
CGCCAACGATACCGCGACCCGGGAGGCGTTCGTCGCCGGCTTCTGGCGCTCGGGCGACATCGGCGCGATCGACGAGGCCGGCTATCTGCGCATCTTCGACCGCCTCAAGGACATGATCAACCGCGGTGGCTACAAGGTGTTCAGCGCCGAGGTCGAGAACGCGCTGCTGCACCATCCTCAGGTGGTCGAGGCGGCCGTGGTCGCCCGCCCGGACCCGGTGCTCGGAGAGAGGGTGCATGCCTTCGTCACGGCGCGCGATCCGGAACTCGACGAGCGCGAGCTGCGCTCCTTCTGCGGCGGGCGCCTCGCCGACTACAAGGTGCCCGAGGTTGTCACGATCGGCACCGCGCCCCTGCCCCGCAACGCGGCCGGCAAGGTGCTGAAGACGGCGCTGCGGGCACGCATCGCGATGGAGACGGCATGAGCGCCGGCGCCGCCGGCGATCCGGGCTGCGCGCACGGGTGACGCGGACGATGCGCGATCTCGACGCCGTGACCCTCGCCGTGCTCCAGAGCGGCCTCGTGCAGGTCTGCAACGAGATGGACCTCGCCTTCTGCCGCGCCGCCTTCAGCCCGGTGATCTCCGAGGCGATGGACCGCTCGGACGGCATCTACGGCCGCGACGGCGCGCTGATCGCCCAGGGCGATCTCGGGCTGCCGGTGTTCGTCGGCACCATGCAGTTCTCGACTCAGGCGGTGATCGAGCGTGTGCCGGAGGTCCGGCCGGGCGACGTGATCGTCGTCAACGATCCCTATCTCGGCGGCACGCATCTGATGGACGTGCGCTTCAGCAAGCCGTTCTTCTATCGCGGCGAGCTGTTCGCTTGGCTCGCCAATACCGGCCACTGGCCGGACATCGGCGGCGCCGTGCCGGGCGGCTTCTCCGCCAACGCCACCGAGGTCGAGCAGGAGGGCCTGCGCCTGCCGCCGGTCAAGCTCTACAAGGAAGGCCGCATCGATCACGAGATCCTGGCGATCATCCTGTCCAACATCCGCATCGCCGACCAGCGGATCGGCGACATCAAGGCGCAGGCCGCGGCGCTCGCGGTCGGCGAGAAGCGCCTGACCGCGCTGCTCGACCGTTACGGCCGGCCGCTGGTCGAGGACGCGATCTTGGAGCTTCGCGCCCGCGCGGCGCGGCAGATGCGCGCCCGCATCGCCGAGATCCCCGATGGGATCTGGCCGGGCGAGGCGTTCGTGGATTCCGACGGCATTGACGATGTGCCGCTGCGCATCGCGATGGCCGTCACCAAGCGCGGTGACACGCTGCATTTCGACATGTCGGGCTCGAGCCCGCCCTGCCGCGGCCCGATGAACAGCGTGCTCGCCACCACCAAGTCCGCGATCTACCTCGCGATCAAGCACATCTTCCCCGAGGTGCCGATCAATGCCGGCACCTTCGAGCCGCTGCTGATCGAGGACCCGGACGGCACCTTCCTGCATGCCCGGTACCCGCGGCCGGTCTCGGGCTGCGCCGCGGAGGTGAGCCAGCGAATCGCCGAGGCGGTGTTCAACGCGCTGGTGCCGGCGATTCCCGAGCGCCTGTTCGCGGCGCCGGCCGGCACCTCGGGCAATTTCGCGCTCGGCGGCGTCGACCCGCGCACCGGGCGCGGCTACGTGCTCTACATCCTCTCGGGCGGCGGCTATGGCGGCTCGGCGCACGGCGATGGACTGACCAACGGCTGCTCGACCATCGGCATCTCCAAGAGCCAGCCGGTCGAAGTGCTGGAGCAGCGCTACCCGGTGCTGTTCGAGGAGTATTCGCTGCACGAGGGCTCGGGTGGCGCAGGGAATTTCCGCGGCGGCTTCGGCATCAATTACCGCCTGCGCCTGCTGCGCGGCGCTGCCCGCGCCTCGATGGTGATGGATCACGGCCGCTTCGGCCCCAAGGGGGCGCAGGGCGGCGCCGACGGCGGCCTCAACCGCGTCGAGGTGCTGCACGCAGACGGCCGCCGCTACGTGCCGCCGCATCTGTCCAAGGACCAGGACATCGGGCTCGAAGCCGGCGACGTGGTGGCGGTGTCGACGCCCGGCGGCGGCGGCTTCGGCGATGCCGCCCGGCGCGAGCCGCGCCTGATCGAGCAGGACGTGCGGCGCGGCTACTACACCGCCGAGGACGCCGCGCGCCGGTTCGGCCGGGCCGGCTGCTAACCGGCCAGCCGCCAGCGGGTGCGCTCCGGCCCGTCCTCCAGCAGCACGCCGGCGGCCGCCAGCCGATCGCGGATGCGGTCGGCCTCGCCGAAGTCCTTGGCCTTGCGCGCGGCGCTGCGCGCGTCGATCAGGCGCTCGATCTCAGCGGGCGCGAGGCTGGTGGCGCCGGCATCGCGGAACCAGGCGGCCGGGTCCTGTCCGAGCAGCCCCAGCAGCGCGCCAGCCGCCAGGAGCCCGGCCTTCAGCGTGCGGCGCTCGCCCTCGTCGCTGCTGGCATTGGCGCGATGCGCCAGCGCGAACAGCTCGGCGAACGCCTTGGGCGTGTTGAGATCGTCCTCGAGCGCCGCGACCACCGCCGGCGGCGCCTCGGCGGCCATGTCGGTGCCCGGCAGCTGCTCGAGCGTGCGATACAGCCTGTCGAGCGCCTGCTTGGCCTGCGGCAGGCTGGCGGCGGTCCAGTCCAGCGGCCTGCGGTAGTGCGTGCCGAGCAGGGCGAAGCGGATGGCCTCGCCCGGCGCCTCGCGCAAAAGGTCGCGCACCAGCAGCACGTTGCCGACCGACTTCGCCATCTTCTCGCGCTCGACGTTGAGGAAGCCGTTGTGCACCCAGACGCGGGCAAGCGGCGCGCCGCCATGCGCGCAGCTGCTCTGCGCGATCTCGTTCTCGTGGTGCGGGAAGCGCAGGTCCTGGCCGCCACCGTGGATGTCGATCGTGGTGCCGAGATGCGCCGCGATCATCGCCGAGCACTCGATGTGCCAGCCGGGCCGGCCGCGGCCATAAGCGCTGTCCCAGCCCGGCTGCTCGGGCGAGGACGGCTTCCACAGCACGAAATCCGCCGGATCGCGCTTGTACGGGGCGACCTCGACCCTGGCGCCGTCGATCATCTCCTCGCGCGAGCGCCGCGACAGCCGGCCATAGGCCGGGAAGGAGGGCACGTGGAATAGCACGTGGCCCTCGGCCTGGTAGGCATGCCCTTTGGCGAGCAGCGCCGCGATCATCGCCAGCATCTGCGGCACATGCGCCGTCGCGAACGGCTCGATGGTCGGCGGCAGCACGTTCAGCGCCGCCATGTCGGCATGATAGGCCGGCGTGTAGCGGTCGACGATCGCGCCGGTCGAGACGCCCTCCACGCGCGCGGCCTCGATGATCTTGTCCTCGATGTCGGTGACGTTGCGGGCATAGGCCACGTCGCCGTAGCGGAACTGCAGCAGCCGGTAGAGGAGATCGAACACGACCGCCGAGCGCGCATTGCCGATGTGCGGATAGCTGTAGACCGTCGGGCCGCAGACATACATGGTCGGCCGGGCGGGATCGGCCGGCGCGAACGGCTCCTTGCGGCCGGTCAGCGCGTTGTACAGCTTCATCATGAGCGATCCGGATCGGTCCATGCGGCGCCGCTAAAGGTGGCAAGCCTGGCCGCGGCGTGCAAGGCGCGCGGCCGCCTGCAGGTCCTGCGCCCGCTAGCCGCGCTCGGGCGGTCCGTGCCGCCGGCGATCCCGCGCGCAGGATCGGCCGCCTCATCAAACCCTGGCCGCGACGGCCCTGCGCCGTCATATTGACGGCTTAACCCTGCGCCTCCGCCGACCCTCTGGCTGCCGCTCCATGCTGATCCCGCTGATCGTCGCCTGCGCCCTGCTCATGCAGAATCTCGATTCCACGGCGCTCGCGACGGCGCTGCCGGCCATGGCCGCCTCGCTCGGCGAGAGGCCGGTCACGCTCAGCCTCGCGATCACCTCCTATCTGTTCAGCCTCGCGGTGTTCATCCCGGTCAGCGGCTGGGTCGCCGACCGGTTCGGTGCGCGCCGGGTGTTCCGGCTGGCGATCGTGGTGTTCGTTCTGGGCTCGATCCTGTGCGGCTTCGCCACCTCGATCTGGCACCTCGTGGTCGCCCGCACGCTGCAGGGCATGGGCGGCGCGATGAGGGTGCCGGTCGGGCGCCTGGTGCTGCTGCGCTCGGTGGCGAAGACAGACCTGGTGCGCGCCATGGCCTGGCTGAGCATGCCGGCGATGATCGGCCCGATGCTCGGGCCGCCGCTCGGCGGCCTCATCACCACCTATGTGGACTGGCGCTGGATCTTCTGGATCAACGTGCCGATCGGCGTGCTCGGCGTCGCGCTGGTGTCGCTGTTCATCCCGAACCTGCGCGAGGAACGGCCGCCGCCGCTGGATCTGCTGGGCTTTCTGCTGAGTGCCGTCGGCCTGCTCGGCCTGGTGTTCGGCTTCGAGACGATCGGCCGCGATCTCGTGCCGTGGAGCACGGCGCTGCTGCTCCTGGCGGCCGGCGCCATGGGAATCGCGCTGTACGTCCTGCACGCCGCGCGCACGCCCTACCCGGTGATCGACCTCGCCCTGCTCGGCGTGCCGACCTTCCGCGCGTCGATCGTGGGCGGCTCCCTGTTCCGGATCGGCATCGGCGCGCTGCCATTCCTGCTGCCGCTGATGCTGCAGGAGGGGTTCGGGCTCAGCGCCTTCCATTCGGGCCTGCTCACCTTCTCCGCCGCGGCCGGCGCCATGGCCATGAAGCTGACCGCCGTCCCGGTCCTCAGGCGCTTCGGCTTCAAGGGCGTGCTCGTCGCCAATGCGCTGATCAGCGCCGCCTTCCTCGCGGTCAACGCGCTGTTCGAGCCCGCCACGCCGCACCTCGTGATCTTCGGCGTGCTGCTGGTCGGCGGCTTCTTCCGCTCGCTGCAGTTCACCGCCATCAATACGCTGAGCTACGCCGACATCGAGCGGGCGCAGATGAGCCGGGCGACCAGCTTCGCCAGCATGATGCAGCAGCTCTCGCTGAGCATCGGTGTCGGCAC
>DASUGG010000073.1:0-5203 GCA_036274135.1 Geminicoccaceae bacterium | reverse complement strand
GTCCAGTCGAACACCTGGGTGCCGGTCGGCACCTCGTGAACTTCGAGGTCGACGTGACGGGCGAGGCGTCCGAGCGTGGCGCGCACGCCGTCGCCCGTGATGCTGCGGCAGATCGGGTAGACCTCGGCGGCGAGCGCAAAGATCTGCTCGCCGACGCCGGGCGCGTCGACGAGCGCGCTCAGGGACGCAGGCGATGCCATGCGGCGGCCCAGCGGTCAGGCGACGGCGGCGATCGCCGCCTCGCGCTGCGGCGTCGCGCGGTCCCGAAAGCGCAGGTCGTCGTCGAGCACGCCCTCACGCAGCAGCGCCTTGATGTGGCTGATCCGCTGATAGCGGCTCTCGAGCCGCTCGAGCGACAGGCCCGATGCGCGATAGGCGGCGTAAAGCTGCTCCGCGCCCTTGTGCACGTCCCATTGCGGCGCGAAGGCGGGCAGAGCCCTCGCGATCTTCTCGAAGCTCACGCGATAGGAGCGCTGGTCGGGACCGGCGTCGGATGCGATCTCCAGACGGCAGCCCGGGACGACCTCGGCGACCGCCTCGGCGATCTCGCGGATGCGGTAATTGTGCTCCGTCCGACCGACATTAAAGGCCTGGTTCGCCACCGTGCCGGCCGCAGCGTCCAGGCCGGCGATGAAGGCGCGCGCGATGTCCTCGATGTGCACGATCGGGCGCCACGGCGAGCCGTCGGACTTCAGATAGATCCGGCCCGTAGTGACCGCGAAGCCGACCAGATTGTTGAGCACGATGTCGAAGCGCAGGCGCGGCGAGAGGCCATAGGCCGTGGCCGGACGAAAGTAGATCGGGCAGAAGCCGTCGCCGGCGAGGGGCGCGATATCGCGCTCCGACCACACCTTCGACTCGCCATAGGCGGTCACCGGATTGAGCTCGCCGCTCTCGTCGATCATCTGATCGCCGGCGCGGCCGTAGTTGCTGCAGGACGACGCCAGCAGGAAGCGCTCGACACCGGCCTGCTTGGCCATGGCCGCAAGACGGACGCTGGCGCGGTGATTGACCTCGTACGTGATCTCCGGGTTGAGATCGCTCAGCGGATCGTTGGACAGGGCCGCCAGATGGATCACCGCATCGAAGCCCTCGAGATCGCCCGTCACGACATCGCGCACGTCCTTGCGCAGGCCGGGCACATCCGCCATCCGGCCGCCGAACTCGAAGTCGCAGCGTTCGTAGAGCCCGCTGTCGCACCCGGTCACCGCATGGCCCGCTTCGCGCAGCATCGGCACCATCACGGCGCCGATATAGCCCCGATGGCCGGTCACCAGTACCTTCATGCGCCGCACTCCCTAATTGGTGCTCCCGAGCCCCGCGCGCCGCGCTACAGCAGGCTTGCGCGCATGCACGACGACCTGCCGCTCGGCGACGGCCGGATATGCGAAGCGCGCCGCACGACGGTCGACGGGTTGTCCAATCTCGAGACCTGTCGCATGCAGGACAGTCCCGCAATCATCGCGCCATCGCCGCGGCCGGCGGCACGACATGCTGGCCCGCCGGCGGTGCCTCCACCCGGTTGTACCTCCGGTACACGATCTGCGACGGCCGGCCGACTAGATAGCGCTGGACGCCCGCATCGAGCGCGCGGCAATAGACCTTAAGGGCGGCGTCGATCGCCGCCACCGTGCGTTCGATGTCCTCGTCGCCGTGCGCATAGCTCACGACCAGCGAGGGCGCCAGCACGCCCCGGCGGATCGTCTCCTGCAGGAACAGGGAGCGGAACGCCTGCGATGGCTGCCCGTCCTGGTCAAGCGTCGCATATGCCAGGCAACACGGCTTGCCGACGATCTGGACGTATTCGGTCAGACCATGGCGCCGAATCGCCTCGCCCAGCTGCTGCTTGAGCCGCGTCCCCTGCCGATACAAGTGCTCGATCACGGGCTCGCGCTCATACACCTGCATGGTCGCGATCGCTGCGGCCAGCGCATAGGTCTCGGCACCGTGCGTGGTCGACAGCAGGAACACGCGCGGCCGATCGTGATGATCGAGCCCGCCGAGGCGCATGAACTCGCGCCTGCCGGCGAGCGCCGACACCGAGCAGCCGTTGGCGAGCGCCTTGCCGAAGGTCGAGAGGTCGGGCGTGATGCCGTAGAGCTTCTGGGCGCCGCCGTTGTGCCAGCGAAAGCCGGTGATCATCTCGTCGAGGACCAGCAGCGCGCCGTGCCTGTGGCACAGTTCCTGCAGCGCCTGCAGGTACCCCGCCGGCGGGTCCTCGCTGCGCGCCGGCTCGAGGATCAGCGCCGCGATCTGGCCGGGATGCTGCTCGAACAGGGCCTCGGCGCCTGCCACATCGCCGTAACGGAAGAGCAGCGTCAGCTGCCGCACCCGCTCCGGAATGCCGGCGTTCATCGGCGTCGTGCCGATGAACCAGTCGTCGGTCGAGAAGAAGGGGTGGTCGGCGCAGCGGGCGATCAGGTCGCGGCCGGTATAGGCGCGCGCCAGCCGGACCGCGCCCGAGGTCGCATCCGAGCCGTCCTTGCAGAACTTCACCATCTCGGCGCCGTCGATCAGCGTCAGGAACTGCTCGGCGCAGGCGACCTCGATCGGCGAGGGCCGCGTGAAGTTGCTGCCGCGCCCCAACTCCTCCCGCACCGCCTCGATCACGCGACCGTAGGCATGGCCCAGCCCCACGGTGCGGTTGCCCATGCCGTATTCGATGTACTCGCGGCCGTCAGTGTCCCAGACCCGGCACCCGGCGCCGCGTGCGATGAAGGCCGGCGCCAGGAGCGGATACTGGTCGTCGCCCTTGGCGTAAGTGTGACAGCCACCCGGGATCAGTTCGTGCGCGCGCCGATGCAGCCGCGCCGACGCCGCGGCGGCCGCGGCTCGGTAAGGCCCGTCGTCCACACCGCATTCCGCCGCTGTCTGCCAGTCCTGCACGGCACCCGCCCAGCCTGTCGCTCGCCGATCCCGGCATGGCAAGCTGCTAGCCCGGGGCCGTCCTGGCCAGTCGGCAAAAGGTCTGAGTGCCTCCGCAAAAGGGGTAGCCCGCACCGTCGGGGATGCTCGTCTCCGCATCCTCACCGCGCACGGCAATGCGGCGCCTCGAGAACAATTCCAGGCGCGTCCGGCAGCAGGGCCAGATGGCCGGCAGGGTCGTAGAGCGCCCCCTACCCCCGCGCCGCTCGGCATCGGCCGGATCAGCCGCAGGTGCAGGCCAGGAGCTTCGCGCACGAGCAATCCTGCAAGCGCCGTCGCTCGGGCTCCCGCCGTGCGCCGCAAGTGACCGCGCCGCTCGGCGGCTTCGCCGGCACGGATTCCCACGGTCGCCTGGACCACCCGAAGAGAGGCTTAACGCCGGAAGGTTAACGAATCGTTGCCAAGGCAATGGCTCGTCGACATGGCGCGGCGACCGCCCGCCCAGCTCGAAAAGGCTCCTCGCGGCGGTTGGCGTGAAGGCTGAGCGCCGGTTGGCGTGAAGGCTGGCCGCGCGCTCACACGCCCTATCCCAGGCTCTTGCCGCGACCAGCGAAATCGGGACCGAACCTGACGCCCGATGGCTTCGTCCTGCGGCGTGGGGCTCGCCGTCGTGCGTAAGGACCCAGATCGCCCATGCACGTCGAACCCGAGCGCCGCTCCGACGCGCAGAATCCGTCACCGCGATGGCGCGCACCGGCGCGGGCGGCACGACACGGGTCGGCGAAAGCCGCGAGGGCTTGATTTCGCCCTGCGGCAACTCTTTATTCTCTCGTCGCGCTCATCGCGCCGGGCGGCCACGGCGCCACTGGCGCGGCGCGATCATCGCGCTATCATGGCTGCTCGCCACGGCGGTCCTGTGCAGTGAACCCACGCGCCCTCTTCCACCCGGCGGTCGCCGCCTGGTTCGACCGTAGCTTCAGGGCGCCGACCGCGGCGCAGGCGGAGGCATGGCCGGCGATCCAGGCGGGTCGCCACACCCTGATCGCGGCGCCCACCGGCTCCGGCAAGACGCTCGCCGCCTTCCTCGCCGCGATCGACGGGCTGCTGCGGCAGGGTCTCGATGGCGGGCTGACGGACGAGACGCAGGTCGTCTACGTCTCGCCGCTCAAGGCGCTCTCGAACGACATCCAGCGCAATCTGGAAGCGCCGCTGGCCGGCATCCGCGAGGCGCTGCGCGTACAGGGGCTGCCGGACGTGGAGATCCGCACCTGGGTGCGCACCGGCGATACGGCGCCTGGCGATCGCGAGCGCATGCGCCGCCGCCCGCCGCACATCGTCGTCACGACGCCGGAATCCCTCTACATCCTGCTGGGCTCCGAGTCCGGCCGCCAGATGCTCGCGACGACGCGCACGGCGATCGTCGACGAGATCCACGCTTTGGCGCCGAACAAGCGCGGCGTCCACTTGGCGCTGTCGCTCGAGCGGCTCGAGGCGCTCTGCGGCCGTAGGCTGCTGCGCGTCGGCATGTCGGCGACCCAGAAGCCGATCGAGGAGGTCGCGCATTTTCTGGTCGGCGCCGGCCCCGACGGCGCGCCGGCCGATAGGTGCACGATCATCGATACCGGGCACCGCCGGGCGCGCGACCTCGCGCTGGAGGTTCCCTCCTCGCCGCTCGAGGCCGTGATGTCCGGCGATGTCTGGCAGGAGGTCTACGACCGGCTGGCGCAGCTGATCGAGGCGCATCGGACCACGCTGATCTTCGTCAACACGCGCCGCATGGCCGAGCGCGTGACGCGCGAGCTGTCGGAGCGCCTGGGCGAGCGCCAGGTGGCCGCGCACCACGGCAGCCTCGCCAAGGAACGCCGACTCGAGGCGGAACAGCGTCTCAAGGGCGGCATGCTGAAGGCGCTGGTGGCGACCGCCTCGCTCGAGCTCGGCATCGACATCGGTGACGTCGACCTGGTCTGCCAGCTCGGCTCGCCGCGCGCGATCGCGAGCCTGTTGCAACGGGTCGGGCGCTCGGGGCACGCGGTCCACGGCATGCCTAAGGGACGCCTGTTCCCGCTCTCGCGCGACGACCTGGTCGAGTGCACGGCCCTGCTCGACAGCGTCGCGCGGGGCGAGCTCGACCGGCTGATGATTCCCGAGCAGCCGCTAGATGTGCTGGCACAGCAGATCGTCGCCGAGGTCGCCGCGCGCGAATGGCGCGAGGAGCCGCTCTATGCGCTGATCCGTCGCGCCTGGCCCTACCGGGCCCTGCCGCGCGAGGACTTCGCCGCCGTCGTGAGCATGCTGGCGCAGGGCTTCAGCACCCGCCGCGGCCGCCGCGGCGCGCTCA
>DASUGG010000072.1:0-3603 GCA_036274135.1 Geminicoccaceae bacterium | reverse complement strand
GGCTTGCCGATGCGATCCGGATCCCGCTCCATTGGGCGGCGACGCAGCTGCTGCCGAGCAGCATCAGCAGTGCCGCCCGCATCACGGGAGAGAGCCCGCGCCACCATAGGGCCACACGCATCACGACCGGTCCGGTGCCGTTCGGCTTTTCCCGGACCTGGCGCGCGCGGCGCTGCGCCGGCCGGGTGCGAGTGCGGACATCGACGTGTAAGCTTGCAGCGGAAGGGAGAACGTCATGAGCCTCTTGGGCAAAGGTGCGCTCGTAATCTGGCACGACATCGCGGCCGGCTGCGAGGGCGATTACAACGAGTGGCACTCGAAGGAGCACCTGCTCGAGCGCGTCCGCGTGCCGGGGTTCCGCCGCGGCTACCGCTATCAGGCGACCGAGGGCGGGCCCGGCTATCTCAACTTCTATGAGGTGGAGACGCTGGCGACCCTCACCTCGCAGCCCTATCTCGACCGCCTCAACGATCCGACGCCCTGGAGCCGCAAGGCGATGCCCTATTTCCGCAACGGCAACCGGACGCTGTGCCGGGTCGTCGCCAGCGCCGGCAACGGCGTCTGCGGCAACCTGATGACGATCCAGCTCGCCGTGGCGCCGGGGCGCGCCGCGGGGCTGGAACGCTGGCTCACCGAGACCATCACGGGGCTGGTCGAGCGGCCCGGCGTGCTCGGCGCCCACTATCTCGAAGGCGATGCGGTGGCGAGCCGCACCGAGACCGAGGAGAAGCGGCTCCGCTCGAGCGGCGATGCGGTGGCCGATCGGGTACTGCTGGTCGGCGGCTACGACGCCGATGCGCTGCACGAGGTGCGCCAAACGCTGCTGGCGCCGGCGGTCCTGACGGCGCAGGGCGCCGAGGAGGCGCAGCCGACCGCGCTCTACCGCCTGCTCCACTGCATTACCGAAGCCGACCTCGAAGCCTAGCCAAGCGACGATGACCGGCTACCGAGAACCGACCGTTTCGCTATGAAGCAGTCTTCACGCCCCCGCCGCGTCGCGGCAGGAGTCAGCGCTCACCGACCAACCACAGGATCAAGGGATCGATGACCAGCACGACAAGCCATGCCCAAGCCCCCAACGTTCTCCTGGTCCTGGTCGATCAGTGGCCGGGCCGGCTGCTGGGCGTCTCGGGCCACCCGGTGATCCAGACCCCCACGATCGACGCGATCGCGCGCAGCGGCGTGCGCTTCACGCGCGCCTACTCGGAATGCCCGATCTGCATCCCGGCGCGCCGCACCCTGATGACCGGCACGACCACCCGCACCCACGGCGACCGCGTCTTCAACACCGTCGGCCGGATGCCGGAACTGCCGACGCTGGCGCAATGCTTTGGCGAGGCCGGCTACCAGACCTTCGCGGTCGGCAAGCTGCACGTCTACCCGCCGCGCGATCGCATCGGCTTCGACGACGTGCTGCTCGCCGAGGAGGGGCGGCCGCATCTCGGCGGGCTCGACGACTACGAGATCTTCCTCGCCGATCGCGGCTATCCGGGCCAGCAGTACCTGCACGGCATGAACAACAACAATTACATGCACCGGCCCTGGCATCTGCCGGAGGACTGCCACGTCACCAACTGGACCTCGATGCAGATGGCGCGCACCATCAAGCGGCGCGATCCGACGCGGCCGGCCTTCTGGTGCGTGTCCTACACGCCGCCGCACCCGCCGCTGATACCGCTGCAGAGCTATGTCGACTACTACCGGGCGTTCGAGATCCCAAGCGCGCTGCGCGGCGACTGGTCCGAGGACCCGGCGCTGCCTCTGCCGCTGCGCATGAACCGCGCGTATTACGGCGGCTATCAGGGCCAGGTCCTGATGGAGGTGCGGCGCGCGTTCTATGCGCTCTGCACGCATATCGACCACCAGTTCCGGATCGTGATCGGCACACTGCGCGAGGAGGGCATCCTCGATGACACGATCGTGATGATTGCCGCCGACCACGGCGAGATGCTGGGTGACTTCGGCCTGTTCGCGAAGCGGACGTACTACGAGGGGTCGGGCTGCGTGCCGATGGCGCTGATGGGCCGGGCCGGCGATCCGAGGGTCGGCCATCACCGGGTCGACGACCGGCTGGTCGGGCTGCAGGACGTCATGCCGACCCTGCTCGATCTTGCCGGCATCCCCGTGCCGGAGAGCTGCGATGGCCTCTCCATGGTCGGCGAGCGGCGGCGCCGCACGCTCTACGGCGATTGCCTCGAGAACGCCTCGGCGACGCGCATGCTGCACGACGGCCGGCACAAGCTGATCTGGTATCCGGCCGGCAACCACCTCCAGCTGTTCGATCTGGAGGAGGATCCGGGCGAGCTGCGCAATCGCGCCGACGATCCCGACTATGCCGAGGTCCGCAAGCGTATGGTGGCGGGGCTGGTCGAGGATCTGTACGGCATCGACGTCGAGCAGGGCTGGGCGAAGGACGGCAAGCTGGTCGGCTTCGCGGCGCCGCCGTACGAGGAGCGCCCCGACCGCGGCCTGAACGGCCAGCGCGGCCTGCACTTTCCGCAGCCGCCGCTGGTGGCCCAGGACGTGCCGGTCGGCTTTCCGACCTAGGCATCTGCGACCCGCACCGAGCCGGCGCAAGCCCTCCTTCCGAGCACGGCACGGGGGCCGCGCCGGCCGTGCCGTTCGCTATCGGAGGTTTCAATATTATTAGTTGAAACTTAACCCGAAGTTGATAAAACACGATCAGCCAGTGAAGATTCGCGATGTGGACCTGCGTCGCATGCCGCGATTTGAGGGGAGTTCCATCCTTGCCGCTTGCCGCACTGCCCAGCTCATCATCGATCGACGACGAACCGTTGCGCCTGCTCCTCGTCCGCTCCCGCCCGGGCGAACTGCCGTGGCTCGCGACGACGATCGCGCGGGCCATGGCGCCGGTGGAGATGGTCGAGGTGGTCGGCTTCGCCAACGCGATCTGGCGACTCGGCAACGAGCGCTTCGATTCGGTGCTGCTCGACGTCGAGATCCGCGATCCCGCCGCGATGGCCTATTTCCGCGAGCAGATCGCCGATGTCGGGGCAGTGCCCGTGCTCGATCTGCGCGATCAGGTCGGGGTCGAGCAACCGGCCGCGGCGGTCCGCGCCGCGAGCGCCCGCGATGCGGTCGCCGAGCGGGGGCAAGGGAAGGCCGTTCGCAGGGGCCTGCGCGTGCCGTGGCAGCGCCGGCCGCGGCGAGCGGCACAACCAGCCACCGCCGAGCCCGAGGCGGTGCCGGCCGGCTGAGCGCGGCGCGCGCGGGCGCTGCGGAGAGCCGGCCGCCGCGTGCGATCGGCACCCTCGCGCGCGCCCTGGGCGCCGCGGCTAGGACCTGCCCTGCGTCTCCGCGGCCGAATGCGCCTCGACGAGCTGACCCTCGCGCAGCACCAATGTCTCGCGGCGCAGCCCGGAAGGACAACAGGTCGCGTCGCCCGGCTCCAGAATGTTGAGGCGCAGCGAGATCACGCCGTCCTCGATCGATTCAACCTCCGCGCTGTGCACGTGGTCGTCGCTGCTGGCCAGCGGCTTGGTGGCGGCGAGCGCATAGCTCTCGCCGTCGAACAGGTAGGCGGCGACGAAGCGCGCCTGACCCAGGCGGTTGGATTCGTAGGTGAAGAACACGAGGCCGTCC
>DASUGG010000071.1:0-12195 GCA_036274135.1 Geminicoccaceae bacterium | reverse complement strand
CCGTGTAGAGCGCGAAGGCGTTGAGATTGCCGATCAGCTGCGCCTGGCGCTCCACCTCGCCAGCCAGCGCCGCGAGGTCCGGCAGCTCGTCGAGCGAGCGCGGCCCGAGCACCCAGGGCAGCCGCGTCGCCTCGCGCAGGCTCGAGATGTGCTCGCTCAGCTCGGCGTAGGTGATGCGGCCGGTCCGCGACACCGCCATCACGCTCAGCGAGATGAAGATGCTGCTGCCGAAGTTGCGCAGCAGATGGAACAGCGCCGCCGCCTCCGGCAGCTTCTCGGCGGGAAGCGTCGCGAAGGTGGCGATCGACAGCGGCACCCACATCAGGCCGGTGCCGAGCCCCTGGATGAAGCCCATCCAGGCGAGCTCGGCGAACGAGGTGTCGATCGAGAAGCGCATCAGCATGACGCCGCTCAGGGCCACCAGGCCGAGGCCGGCGAGCATGCCGATGCGCGGGTCGAGGCGGCCCATCCGGCCGGCCAGGAAGAAGCCCAGCACCATCCCCGCGCCGCGGCTCCCCAGCAGCCAGCCGATCAGCGAGTCCGGGTAGCCCTGCAGGCTCTGCAGCAAGGGCGGCAGCAGCGTGATCGGCGTGAAGTTCAGCATGCCGTAGACGAACACGAACACGAGGCCGACGGCGAAGTTGCGATCGAGGAACAGGCCCGGGCTGATGAACGGCCGCTCATGGGTCAGGGTGTGGACCAGGAAGACGTAGAAGCTCGCGGCCATCGCGGCCGCGAGCAGCACGATCTCGCTCGATTGCAGCCAGTCCAGCCGCTCGCCGCGGTCCATCACCAGCTGCAGGCAGGTGACGGCGACCGAGAGGGCGAGGAAGCCGGTCCAGTCCAGCCGGGCGTCGTCCTGCCGGCCGCGGTCCCTGATGAAGGCCAGCACCATCAGCAGCGCGACGACGCAGAGCGGCACGGGCAGAAGAAAGACCCAGCGCCAGTCGTGCTGCTCCGCCAGGTAGCCGCCGAGCACCGGGCCGAGGGCGGGGCCGAGCACCACCGCGACGCCGAACCAGCCCTGCGCCACGGCGCGCCTCTCGGGCGGGTAGGTCGCCACCACGATCGCCTGGGCGAGCGGCACCATCGGCGCGCCGAACGCGCCCTGGCCGATGCGGTAGAGCAGGAGCGGCGCCAGCGAGGTCGCGGTGGCGCACAGCAGCGAGGCGACCGTGAAGCCCACCACGGCCCAGATCATGACCTGGCGCTGGCCGAAGCGGGCGACGATCCAGCCGGTGACCGGCGTCGCCACCGCGGTCGCCACGAGGTTCAGCGTGATCACCCAGGCGACCTGGTCCGGCGTCGCCGACAGAGCGCCCTGCAACTGCGGCAGCGTCACGTTCACGACGGTGATCGTCAGCGAGTAGAGCATGGTGCAGGACGACACGGTCAGCAGCACCAGCGCGCGCTGCAGATCGCTCTCCTCAACGGCCCTCGCCATGCCCGACGTCGCCATCACGGCGTCGCGAGAAGCCGCGCCAGAGCGCCGTCGAGCTCCGGCACGTCGGGAAGCCGCAGCAGGAAGGCGCCCTCGAGCGTCGCACGCAGCTCGCCGACGGTCCGCAGCACGCGCCGCTCGGTGCAGCCTCCCAGATGGTGGACGGCGAACCGGTCGTCGGCGAGCGCATAGCGGCGACCGCTGGCGGGCCGCGCGGCGATCAGCGCGTTCACAAATCGCGATCGCGGATGGGTGGACGCGTAGTGGTTGAGGATCTCGTAGTCGGGCCGCAACACCTCCTGCAGGTCGAAGCGATAGAGCGACCGCCAGGCGGCGCCGATCCGGCACTGCATCTTAAAGCCGTCGCCGGCCGCCACGAGGCGGAACACCTCGTGCGGCGTGGCCTGCTCGACGTCCGGCTCGAGGCGCAGCGGCGCGGTGAGCGTCTGGCCGCCGAAGCCGACGTCGACGACGTAGGCCCCTTCCGCGAGGTCGACGCGCAGCAGCTGATGGCTTCGGGCCGTGATCGCGTCCTCGGGGTGGTAGGTCCAGAGCACGCGCGCGGCGAGGCCCGTGACGCGAAAGCCGAGGGCCGCGAGCACGTCGCCGAACAGGAGGTTCTGCTCGTAGCAGTAGCCGCCGCGGCCGTCGCGGACCAGCTTGCGCTCGAGCGAGGCGGTATCGAGGGCGACCGGGCGCCCGAGCAGGGGGTCGAGGTTCTCGAAGGCGATCGTCGCGGCATGCCGACGATGCAGGGCCGCGAGGGTCGCGAGCGTGGGCTCGCGCCCGCCGACATGGCCGATACGCCGGAAATAGGCGTCGAGATCGATGGCATGCGACATCCCCGGGTCCTCGTGCGCTCGCGCGTCTGCCATCATGCCGGCGCGAAGCGTAAGGCCGTCTGCGACCGCGGCGAGAGGCCTACCCCTTCCCGCCGGCCCCCGCCGATCGGGATCGCCGCAGCGCGGCTGTCGCGAGACGGGCGGCCGCGATCCGCGCTACCATGTCCCCCTTGAGGCAACCGCAAAGAGAGGGGCTACGCGATGCAGCTCACCTGGCTCGGCCATTCCGCCGTTCACCTGACCAGCGCCGGCAAGGACATCCTGATCGATCCGTTCTGGACCGGCAATCCCAAGCATCCCGAGGGCTTCGAGGACGGTCTCGAGAAGATCGACTTCATCGTCCTGACGCACGGCCACGAGGACCACATCGGCGACAGCGCCAGGCTCGCGCAGAAGTACGACGCCACCGTGGTCGCGATCTTCGAGATCTGCATGCATCTCGGCGCTCAGGGCGTGACCAAGATGCAGCCGATGAACATCGGCGGCACGGTGCAGGACGGCGACATCGCCTTCTCGATGGTCAACGCGCTGCACAGCTCGGCGATCATCAAGGACGGCGTGCCGATCACGATGGGCGACCCGGCAGGCTTCGTCATCAAGACGCCCGAGCGCAACGTCTATCACGCCGGCGACACCGAGATCTTCTCCGACATGGCGCTGATCCAACGTATCCACAAGCCGAGCGTGGGCCTGATCCCGGTCGGCGACCGGTTCACGATGGGGCCAGAGACGGCGGCGCTGGCCTGCAACGAGCTGCTCGATCTCGAGGTCATCGTGCCGATCCACTGGGGCACCTTCGAGCTGCTGCACGGCGACCCTCAGCGCTTCGCGTCGCTGGTGCGGCGCGGCAAGGTGCTGCTGCCCGAGCCCGGCGAGACGGTCACGATCTAGGCGGGCGGCGCCGCCGCGCCCGCCGCAAGGCGCGCTGGATTTGCGCGGCGAGGCGTGGGATGCTGCCGGCCATGGGATCGAGGCCGATGACAGGCGACGGGGTGCGGATCCGGCCGGCGGAACCGGGCGATGCCGACGCGATCGCGCGGGTCCAGGGCGAGAGCTGGCAGGGCGCCTATCTCGGCATGCTGCCGCACGAGATCCTGGCCGGCTTCGGGCAGTCGCAGGGCGGCGCCTTCTGGGAGCGGGTGCTGACCCGCGCGCCGGCCGAATCGGTGCTGGTCGCCGACTTCGACAAGCGGGTCCTGGGCTTCATCTCGGCCGGCCCGATCCGCGAGCGCATCCCCGGCTATTCCGGCGAGTTCTACGCCCTCTACGTGCTGCCCGAGGCGCAGGGCTGCGGCATCGGCACCTCGCTGATCGCGCATGCCGCACGCTGCCTGGTCCGGCATCGCTGGCTCGGCGCCGCCGTGTGGGTGCTCGAGGACAACCATCTCGGCCGCCGCTTCTACGAGCGGCTCGGCGGCCGGCCGCTCGGCATCGCCAAGACGCTGGCCTACCGCGGCACCCAATATCCGAAGATCCGCGAGATGGCGTATGGCTGGCCGGATCTGCGCCGCGCCACATGGCTGGTCGACGAGCCCAACCGACGCTGAGGCCGCTCTGCTGCGCGTCGCTCCGGCCTGCCCGGCTGGCCGGCGTCGCGCTGTGCGCTTGGCTCGGCGCCTGCGCTGCCAGGACCGTTCCGCCGGAGCCGGCGATCCCGCCGCCGCCACCGGCCGCCCGGGCCACCGCGCCCGCGGTCGAGCCGCACATCCCGCCGGCGGCGTTCTGCGGCGCGCTGACCGCGCTGATCGAGGCCGAGCGCGACGGCTTCGCCGGGTTGCGCGGCGAGCGGCTCGGCAGCGAGAGCTGGGCCGGGCGCAGGACGCTGCCCGGCACCAAGGGCTGCGTGGTCGAAGGCGACGCCTGGCCGCGGGCGCGCTACGCCTGCGCGGGGCCGCCCGTGCAGGCCGACCAGGCGGACCGCGCCGAAGGCCAGTTCGCGCGCCTCAGCGCGCAGGTCGACACCTGTCTCGGCAAGCCGGAGTGGCAGCCGCGCGTCTGGCATCGGCACGCGCCGTTCGAGTTCGCGATGGGCGAGCGGCAGCAGACCTGGACCGACCCCAGCACCCTGCCGCCCTCGGCCGTGGTCCTCAAGCTGCAGCGTGACCTCTCGGGCGACGACTATCGCGTCACCCTCGGTCTGGCGACGATCCGCTAGAGTCAGCCTCTGGGTAGACCAACGTTCCCTGCGGCGTGCGTCGGGCGGCCGGGTTCAGGTGCGCAGGCTCGATTTTGCCGGGCCCGAGAATGTGGAACACGGTCTCGCCGGCGGCGATCAGGTAGTCCGCGATGATGCGGCGATGGCAGCGCCACCATACCGCCTCGGCGCACATGATCGCCACGCGACGCCTATGTCCCAGGCTGCGCACGATCTGGAGGCCGGCCCGGAAGGCTTCGCCCGCCGCATAATCGGCGTAGTTTCGGAAACTCGCGTGCTGCCAGAACGTGTTCGGCGAAGCAGGCGCATCCCGCCGGCGCGAACGCAACCCACCCAGCGCGGCGACGTGCCGATATTCGATCCCCAAATGCGCCAGCTCCCCCGGCAGGGTGTCCGCGTTGAACTGCGGGTTCGTCCTCGATCGAGGCACCGTGCGAACATCGACCAGAACCTGCACGCCAGCGTCCCGCAAAAGCCCGATGAACTCGGGGAGCGACCGGGTCGAGTGGCCGATGGTAAAGAAAGGCGGCGTCACTACACCGCGCGGCCGGACGCCGCGACTTCCTCGGCGTGGTGGCAGGCGGCGGTCTGGCCGTCGCCGAGCGGGCGGAGCTCGGGCCGCTCCAGCCGGCAGATCTCGGTGGCGTAGGGGCAGCGCGGGTGAAAGGTGCAGCCCGGCGGCGGGTCGGCCGGGTTCGGCAGGCCGCCGGCGAGCGGCGCGTGCGCGCCGCGCCGCCTGGTCGGGTCGGGCACCGGCACCGACAGCAGCAGACCGCGCGTATAGGGATGGCGCGGCATGGCGAACAGCTTCGTCTTCGGCCCGGTCTCGACGATCCGGCCGAGATACATGATCGCCACGTCGTCGCTGATGTGGCGCACGACCGAGAGATCATGCGCGATGAACAAGTAGCCCAGGTTGAAGTCGCGCTGCAGGTCGCGCATCAGGTTGATGACCTGCGCCTGGACCGAGACGTCGAGCGCCGAGACCGGCTCATCGGCGACCAGGAGCTCTGGGTTCAGGACCAGGGCGCGGGCGATGCCGATGCGCTGGCGTTGGCCGCCGGAAAACTCATGCGGGTAGCGGTCCATCGCCTCGGCGCCGAGGCCGACCTTGTCGAGCAGGGCGGCGACCCGGTCGTGCTTCTCGCCGCGCGAGCGCACCAGCCTGTGGATGTCGAGCGGCTCGCCGATCGCATCGCCGACCCGCAGGCGCGGATTGAGCGAGGCGTAGGGGTCCTGGAAGACCATCTGCACGCGCCGCCGCATGGCCAGCAGGTCGCGGCCGCGTGCCCGCGTCACGTCGATGCCGTCGATCCTGATCTCGCCCTCGGTCGGCTCGAGCAGGCGGACGATGGTGCGGCCGAGGGTGGACTTGCCGCAGCCGGACTCGCCGACCAGGCCGAGCGTCCGGCCCGCCTCCACCTTGAGCCTGACGCCGTCGACCGCCCGGATCCGGCCGACCGTCCGGCGCAGTAGCGGCGAGCGCACCGGGAACCAGGTCTTGAGGCCCTCGACCTCGAGCAGCGCGCTCATACGCGTTCCGCCTGCGGCGCCGGCGCCTCGACCGGAAAGTAGCAGCGGGCGCGGTGGCCGGGCGCCAGCTCGCCGAGCGGCGGCACCGCCTCGGCGCAGCGCGGTCGCGCCCGCGGGCAGCGGTCGCGAAAGCTGCAGCCCGACGGCCGCTCGAGCGGCGAGGCGACGGTGCCCTCGATCGTCACCAGCCGGTCGAGCTCGCTGTCGAGCCGCGGGATCGAGCGCAGCAGCGCATCGGTGTAGGGGTGCCGCGGTGCCCGGAACAGCTCGAACACGTCGGCGGTCTCGACGATCCGGCCGGCATACATCACCGCGACCCGGTCGGCGACCTCGGCGACCACGCCGAGATCGTGCGTGATCATCAGGATCGCCATGCCGAGCTCGCGCTTGAGCGACAGCAGAAGGTCGAGGATCTGCGCCTGGGTCGAGACGTCGAGGGCCGTGGTGGGCTCGTCGGCGATCAGGAGCTTGGGCCGGCAGATCAGCGCCATCGCGATCATGACGCGCTGGCGCATGCCGCCGGACAGCTCGTGCGGATAGGAGCTAGCGCGGTCGCGCGCCGCCGGGATGCCGACCATGTCGAGCATCGCGACCGCCTCGCGCCACGCCTCGCCGCGGCCGAGCGGACGGTGCTCGCGCAGCGCCTCGACCAGCTGGTCGCCGACCCGGTAGACCGGGTTCAGCGAGGTCATCGGCTCCTGGAAGATCATGCCGAGGCGATCGCCGCGCATGTGGCGCATCTGCTCGTTCGTGAGCGCCGCGAGATCCGTGCCGTCGAACCAGACCTGGCCCGCCGTGATGCGCGCCACGGGCTGCGGCAGCAGGCCCATGACCGCGAGCGCGGTGATGCTCTTGCCGCAGCCGGACTCGCCGACCAGGCCCAGCACCTCGCCCTCGTCGAGCGCGAAGCCGACCTCCTCGATCGCGAGGAACGTGCCGCGCGCCGAGCGGATGCCGACCTGCAGGCTCTCGACCGCCAGAAGGGGGCGTTCTGCCGGCGTGCTCACTTGGCCAGATCGTCCTTGAAGCGCGGGTCGAGACGGTCGCGCAGCACGTCGCCGACCAGGTTGAGCGAGAACACGGTAAGGATGATCGCAGCGCCGGGGAACATCAGAAGGCCGGGTGCGCGGGTGATGTAGCGCGTCGTCTCGGCGATCATGTTTCCCCAGCTCGGCACGTCGGGCGGCAGGCCGAGGCCGAGGAAGTCGAGCGAGGCGGCCGAGAGCTGGGCGAAGGCGAAGATGAAGGTCGCCTGCACCATCAGCGGCGACAGCAGGTTCGGCAGGATGTGGCGGCGGATGATGCGCCAGTGGCCGGCGCCGAGCGAGGTGACCGCCTCGATATAGGTCTCGGCGGCGATCTTGCGCGTCAGGCCGTAGGTGATGCGCGCGGTCGTGGTGACGTAGATCGCGCCGACCGCGATCATCGAGTTGAACAGGCCCTTGCCCAGGATCACCACGAGCGCCAGAGCGAGCAGCAGCGCCGGAACGCCCATCAGCACGTCCACGATCCGCATCAGCACCATGCCTAGCGTCGGGAAGTAGGCGGACAGCGTGCCGAGCAGCACGCCGAAGATCAGCGCGATGGCCACCACGCCGGCGCCGGTCAGCAGCGCCATGCGGGCGCCGTAGATCACCCGCGAGAAGAGGTCGCGGCCGGCGTGATCGGTGCCGAACCAGTGCTCGGCGCTGGGTGGCGCCAGCCGGTCGATGGCGTCGATCTGCTGCGGGTCGTAGGGCGCGATCCACGGCGCCAGCAGGGCCGCGACCAGCACCAGGACGAGGAAGGCGAGCCCGAACGCCGCGACCTTGCGCTGGCCGAACGGCACGAGGAACTCGCGCACCGCGCTCATTGCAGCTTGACCCGCGGGTCGAGCCAGGTCGTGACGATGTCGACGACCAGGTTCACCAGAATGTAGAACACGATGACCACCAGGATGATGCCCTGGATCACCGGATAGTCGCGGCGCAGGATCGACTGCACCACGAGCCGGCCGATGCCGGGCAGGGCGAACACGGTTTCGGTCACCACGGCCTCGGAGACCAGGCCGACGAAGGTGAAGCCGAGCGTCGCGACCACGCCGATCAGGGCGTTGCGGAACACGTGCCGCAGGATCACGGCGTGCTCGGCGATGCCTTTCGCGCGCGCCGTCCGCACGTAGTCCTCGCGCATCACATCGAGCATGCCGGCGCGCACCAGGCGGATCACCAGCGCCGAGTTCGGCGCCGATAGCGTGATGGCCGGCAGGATCAGGTAGCGGAAGTTCGCGAGGTTGCCGCTTTCCAGCACCGAAGGGAAGCCGGAGGTCGGCAGCAGGTTGAGACGGACCGCGATCGTGAAGATCAGATAGAGGCCGAGCCAGAAGGTCGGGATCGAGGCGAACAGCATGGTCAGCCCCGACAGGCTCTGATCGATGCGGGTGCCGTGGAAGCTCGCCGCGACGATGCCGGCCGGCAGGCCGATCGCGATGATCAGGATCATCGTGAACAGCGCCAGGAAGGCGCTGGTCTCGGCGCCCTCGCCGATCACCCGCAGCACCGGCTCCTGGAAGTAGATCGAGGAGCCGAGATCGCCCTGCAGGACGTGCGAGACCCAGAGCAGGTACTGCTCCCAGATGGGCCGGTCGAGGCCGAGCTCGGTGCGCAGCGCCGCGATGTCCTCGGCGTCCGCCATGTCGCCCAGCATGACCGATGCCGGGTCGCCCGGGATCAGGTGGATGAAGGCGAAGACCAGAAGCGAGGCGATGACGAGAGTCGGGATCGCGCCGAGCAGCCGCTTCAGGACGTAGATGCCCATGCCGTTCCCGGTCTCGGCTCAGAAGGAAGGGCGGTCCCGCCGCGCGACCTGCCCGGGCGGGACCGCGACCGTGCTCAGCTCTTGTGGGCGTTCCAGAACACCGGCCAGAACATGGTCTGCTGCTCCGGCAGCCCCTCGATCCGCGGCGAGACGATGTCGAACGTGAACACGTCGCCGACCTTGATGATGGGCACCTGCTCGTACATCAGCTTCTGAATGTCCGCCCAGGTCTGCTTACGCTCCTCCGGATCGGTGCTGCCCGTGAACTTGGCCTCGAGCTCCTCCTTCTCGGGCGACGTCCACCAGCCCGGATAGTTGTCGTTCATGAAGGTGTAGAGGATCGGGTCCGGCATGGCGCCGTGCGTCGTCTCGAACATGTCCCAGAGGCCAGGCTCGGCGCGGCGATTGACCAGGGTCGGCCAGTCGTAGATCTGAAGGTCGACATTGAAGCCGGCGTCCCGCATCTCCTGCGCGAACACCACGCCGGTGTCGTGGTGCAGCGGGTAGGAGGACGAGACCATGAACCGGATCGGCTCGCCGTTGTAGCCGGCCTCGTCCGCCAGCTTCTTGGCCTGCTCCAGATCGCCCGAGGGGTAGCTGTCGATGCCGGCGTCGTTGTACCAGAACTGACCCTCGCGATAGAGCGCGCCCTGGGCGTCCCACAACTCCTCGGGGCCGACCGCGATGCGCAGCGCGTCGGCATTGTTGAAGGCCGCCATGACGGCGCGGCGCAGCGCGTAGTTGTCCTTGAAGATGCCGTCGGAGCTGTTGAAGAAGACCAGCGGGTACTCGGGGATGCCGGCGCGGATCGTGACGACGGTGTCGTCGCTGCTCAGCTCCTCGTACAGATCGCCCGGAATCAGCTCGGCATAGTCGTAGTCGCCGGCCTGGACGCCGCTCACCCGGGTGCCGACGTCCGGAACCGCGATGAACTGGATCGCATCCAGCGTGACGTCCTTCGGGCCGGCATAGCCGTCGGGCGCGCCGGGCGGCTGCGCGTAGTCTTCGAACTTCACGACCTCGATGTACCGGTTCGGGCGCCACTCGCTGAAGCTGAAGGGCCCGGTGCCGATGATCTGCTCGGGCGCCAGCGGTTCGGCGGTCGCCTGGCCCACGATCTCGGCCGGCATGATCGCCGGCCCGCCATTGTTGAACGCGAGCAGGTTCTTCCACGGCCCGAACACGTCCTTGAAGGTGATCGTGACCTCGTGGTCGCCGGTCGCCTCGACGCTCTGGATGTGGTCGTAGAGCACCTTGCCGCGGCCGCCGTACTGGCCCCAGCGGTCGAGCGAGGCGACCACGTCCTCGGCCGTCATCTCCTTGCCGTTGTGGAACGGCACGCCCTCGCGCAGCTTGATCACGACGGTCTTGCCGTCGTCGCTCACGGTCTCGCTCTCGGCGAGCAGCGGCACCGGCTCGAGCTTGCTGTTGAAGGTGTAGAGGGTCTCGAGGATGTGCATGTCGACGAGCGTGGTCAGGGTCGCCGTGGTCACCTGCACATCCAGATGCGGCGGCTCGTCGGTCATCGCGAAACGGAACGTGCCCTGCGCCCAGGCCGAGGTGGCCAGAGCCATGGTCATGGCCGCCGCGACCGACGCCGTCTTGAGCCAGGCCGCGGGCCCAAGCCGTGCTCTGCCTTCCAACATGGTCATCGATGCCTCCGCTGTTCGATCTCGCATGGGGGAGCCGTCGGCGAGATCCCTCCGGGCCGTCTTCGTGCCCTCCGGGAGGTTGTAGGGGCTGGCGGAAGGTGTCAAGGCAGGACAGACTGCCGACCGGCCAGCAGCCGAACGGAGGCCCAAGTGACCCGTGTCTTCACCGCCGCGCTCGCCACCGAGATCAACACCTACTCGCCGCTGCCGGTCGACCTGGAGAGCTTTCGCGAGGGCTTGCTCGTGCGCCCGGGCGAGCACCCGGAATGGCCTTCCGTGGTCACCGGCCCGGTCGTCGCGGCGCGCCGGCACGCGAAGGCCGCCGGCTGGACGCTGATCGAGGGGACCTGCGCCTCGGCGGCACCGGGCGGGCCGGTGAACCGCAGGACCTACGAGGCGCTGCGCGACGAGATCCTGCAGCAGCTGCAGGATGCCCTGCCGCTCGACGCCGCCATCTTCGGGCTGCACGGCGCCATGGTCGCGCACGGCTATGACGACTGCGAGGGCGACCTTCTGCAGCGGGCGCGGCAGATCGTCGGGCCTGACGTGCTGATCGCCGCCGAGTTCGACCCGCACTGCCATTTCACGAGGGAGATGGCGCAGGCGCTCAACATCGCGGTCTTCTACAAGGAATTCCCGCACGTCGATTTCTACGAGCGCGCCGAGGAGCTGATCGGCCTGGTCGACCGCGCGCTGAAGGGCGAGATCGCGCCTCGCCTCGCCACCTATGACTGCCGGATGATCGACGTCCTGCCGACCTCGCGCGAGCCGATGAAGAGCTTCGTCGAGAAGATCCGCAGGATCGAGCGCGAGGACCGGCGCGTCCTTAGCATTTCGGTGGTGCACGGCTTTCGCGCCGCCGACGTGCCGGAGATGGGCAGCAAGGTCGTCGTGGTCGCCGACGGCGATCATGCGCACGGTCATGCGCTCGCGAAGCAGCTGGCGCACGAGCTGTTCGCCAACCACGGCCGCTCGATGCCGCCGCTGCTGACCCCCGAGGAGGCGATCGCGGCGGCGCGCGCCTGCCCGCGCCGGCCGGTGGTGCTGGCCGACATCTGGGGCAATCCCGGCGGCGGCGTGCCGGGCGACAACACGGTGCTGCTCAGGGCGATGCTGCGCGCGGGCGTCGAGAACGCGGCGTTCGCGACGATCTGGGACCCGATGGCGGTGCGCATCTGCCGCGCCGCGGGCGAGGGCGCTCGCCTGAAGCTGCGGTTCGGCGGGAAGTCCTGCGCCGGCATCGGCGATCCGATCGACGCCGACGTCGTCGTCCAGACGGTGCAGGAGAACGCCACGCAGACCTTCGTCGACGCCGTGGTGTCCTTAGGGCCGAGCGCCGTGATCCAGGTCGGCGGCATCGAGGTGATCCTCAACACCTACCGCACCCAGCCCTTCGAGCCGACGATCTTCACGAACCTCGGCATCCCGGCGACCGAGCGCGACGTCCTGGTGGTCAAGTCGACCAACCATTTCTACAAGGGCTTCGCCGCGATCAGCTCCGACATCCTCTATGTCGAATGTCCGGGCGTCTATCCGAGCGACTACAGGAAGACCCCATACCACAAGGTACGCCGGCCGCTGCGGCCGCTCGATGACATCACCTGGGCCGACGTCGAGCGCAACCAGACCTTCGCGTGAGCTAGTGGTTTGACGCCAACGTTTGGTGCCCACGGTTGACCTTAGCGATGATGCGGTCGGGGTCGGCGGTCCAGGTGAAGGGCTTGGGGCGCTGGTTGTGCTCGTCGAGGTAGCGGTTGATGGCGGCCTGGAGGTCGA
>DASUGG010000070.1:0-5296 GCA_036274135.1 Geminicoccaceae bacterium | reverse complement strand
GAGCTGCTGATCGCCCACCCCATGGTCTCGCCCGATCCGGCGCGCGTGCGCTTCGTGGGGTTCGGCGCCTACTCGCTCGACGTCGAGATCTTCGCCTACGTCCTGTCGGCGGACTACAACGCCTATCTCGGGGTCCTCGAGGACCTCAACCTGCGGATCATGGACGCCGTCGAGGAAGCCGGCAGCGGCTTCGCGTTCCCGTCGCAGACCACCTATCTGACGCGCGACAAGCCGCTCGATGCAGAGCGTGCCAAGGCGGCCGAAGGCCAGGTCGATCAATGGCGCCGCGACGACGCCCTGCCGTTCCCCGAGCCGGATCCGCTGCGGCGTCAGGAGCTGGACGGCACGCTCGATTTTCCGCCCAAGGGCTCGGCGAGCCGGCGGCCGGCGGCCGACCCGTCGGGTGCAGCGGCGACGCAGCGGTCCTGGCGCACGCCGCGTCGGGCGGCGGAATAAGGCGCCGGGCCGGCCGCAATGCTCAATTCAGGCGCTCCTCGCACTCGTAAGGAGCGAAGCGATCGTCGGCTGCCACGGTTCGTCCGGGAGGAACTGCCGCTCATGCAGGGCAGGCGCTCACACGGCCAAGGTCGAGCCCGATCCTGGTGATGTGCTCGCCGTTCATCCCGCCGACGACGAGCCCGACCCTGCCAAAGCTGATGCGGTCGCCCGGCGACGGCGTGCTCGGCAGCCGGCCGCGAACGAAATCGGCGAGAGACGTCTCGTCCTCCCCCACGGGAATGGACAGGCCGTAGAATCGCGCGAGCCGGCCGAGCCGAACTTCGCTGGCGAACGTGAACCCTTCGAACGTCACTGCCCGTCCTCCCCGTCGGTCTCTGTCCGTTCGGCGCTCGCCGGCGTCGCCGCCGGTTTGCCGGACAACCTGGCGAAGTCGCTGAGGACACCGGCAATGAGCTTCTGACGGCGCGGGTCGCGCGCAATCGAGGTCTGGGCAAGGAGCCCGATGAGATAGCCCGCCTTTTCCGCGGCCTCGGGCCACGTCGCTGCCGGACTGGCAACCAGAAACTTTTCCAGGTCCGTCCGGCGGGTTCGCAGCGCTGCCTGGTCAGCCTCGACCTCTGCGAGGCGACGACGGATTTCGGTGGCTTGTTGCGCGGCCGTCTCGCGGTGCTCGTCGAGAATGATCGGGCTCTGGTCCATGGTCATGTTCCTCGCTCAGCTTGCTTCGAGGTGGGGCGGCGCTGGCCTTCCAGGCGCGAGCCGTCAGCGCCCGGACGGCATCTCTCTTCTCGACAGACCAGATCTGAGCGCGCTTCCTGTGCGTTCGCCTGTGGCGGCAGCGCGACTACCGCGCCCCGGCCGCCGCGTCCTCGGCTCGCGCGGACTCGCCGGCTACCGGGCTCGCGCGTGCGGCGAGTTCCTCGGCGCACAGTTCAGCCGCCTTGCGGTCATCCGTCGTGTTGGCGGCCGTGCTCGATGCGGCGGCACTGACAGGTATGATGGCCCAACCGCCGTCCTGGACGAACTGGCGCTGCGTATAGGAGCTTGTCATCTTCTGCAGCGCGGCCAGCTGGGCGGCCGCGTCCGGCGCGGCCATGAAGCGGTCGACGCACACCCTCGCGGCCACGCTTTGACGCACCTGTGCGCCCGCCTTGTCCGCCATCGTCTGGGCGGTGCCGCCCGTCACCCAGCCGCCCCAGGAGAAGCCGACGATCGTGGCGGCGATCGCAGATCCAGCGCAGGCCCAAAAAAGCACCGTTTTGCTCGCCCGATACTGCTCGAATCTCTGTAACGGGCTCCGATTCTGGCTTTCCTGCATGGCGGCCTCTCTGATTTTGTCCGCGTCAGTAGACGCAGATAATCTTGATTTATTTTAGGTATATGATCCGTGATTGGCCGATTTTCAAGGGCAAGCCGGCTTCTAATTATATTTTTGGCACTCGCCGATGAGAATGTCGACGCCATCGAGCCGCTCAGGGTCTATTTCAGGCCGGGCTCGCGGCCGCAGCCAGACACCCGCTGGATCGGCGTCGCGCGGAGCGGGTCCAGACTGGCGATCGTGAAGGCGGCCCGAAAAGGCAGGCGTCGCGTCATGGCGTCGGCGTTGCATGGCCGATCGGCTCCGGTGCGTTCGAGCCGCTCCTCGCAGCCGCAAAAACGCGGGTTCGATCGCCGGCTGGCAAGCTTGGCGGCAGGACGTTGGCGGCAAAGATGCCGGCGCGCCGCAGCCGGACGGCCACGCCAGCAAGCTGACGGCGCGCCGGTCCGCTTGACCTGCCGGCTCCGGCGCGCAGCGTCGGGGCTACTCGGCGGCGATCTGGCCCGCCTGCGCCCGCAGGTCGAGCTTATGCAGGGCGCCGTCCTTCATGATCATCGCCAGATTGTGCTGCTGCTGCAGGATCGACACGTCCTGTGCCGGATTGCCGCGCACCAGCAGCAGGTCGGCGAGATAGCCCTCCTTGACCTGGCCGAGCTCGTCGCCCATCGCCATCAGCTCGCCGCCGATCCGGGTCGCCGACAGCAGCGCCTCGGTCGGCGTGTAGCCGAACAGCTTGACGAAGTGCTCCAGGTCGCGCGCGTTGGTGCCCTGCGGCGTCCAGGCGAAGCCGTAGTCGCCGCCCGGCACGACGCGGATGCCGCGCTTTCGCATCTCGCGGTAGGTCGCCTTGGTCGCCTCCATCTTGCGATAGAAGCCCATGCTCTCGCAGACCTCCTCGGTCATGCCGAAGTCCTGCGCCTCATAGAGCGTGTTGTGCAGCAGGCCCACGGCCGGGCCGACGAAGATCCTGTCCTTGACGCTCTCCAGCATGTCGAACGCCTCCTCGTCCGCATAGTCGCAGTGATAGATCACGTCGACGCCGTGCCTGACCGCGCGCTTGACCGAGTTGGCGGCGCGGGCGTGGCAGGCGATCTGCTTGCCGAAGTCGTGCGCGATCGTGACGGCGGTCGCGATCTCGTCGTCCATCATGACCGTCATCTCGGCCTTGCAGTGGCTGACGAACTCGTCGCCCGAGATGTTGATCTTGAGGTTGTCGACGCCCTCGCGCACAGCGGTGCGGCAGACCCGGCGCATCTCGTCGACGCCGTCGACGATCAGCGCGAAGCTCTCGCGGTAGAGATGCAGCTTGCGCTCGTCGCCGAGCCCGGCGGTGACCGTGATCTCCGGGCTGGCGGCGCGGATCCTGGGGCCGGGAATGCGGCCGGCGTTGATCTCGTTGCGGATCACGACGTCGAGGCGCGGCTTGGCCGAGGCGGCGCAGTAGACGCTGGTGAAGCCGTGCTCGAACAGCAGCCTGGCATTGTGCATGGTGGCGAGCGTGTGCTCCTCGGGCGGCAGCTCGCCGAGCTCGGCCGGGCTCGCGACGCCGGTGAAGCTGATGTGGCAGTGGCCCTCGGTCATGCCCGGCATCAGCGTCATGCCCTGGCCGTCGATCACCTCGCCGGCCTGGTCGCGGCCGATCTGCTGGCTGCCTTCGGCGACCTTCCTGATGCGGTTGCCCTGGACCAGCACCTCGCCCGGGAACGGCGCCCGGCCGCTCGCGTCGAACACCATCACGTTGGTAAAGAGCCGACTCGCCATCGCCTTGCCCCCTGCGCATAGTATGTGCCTGCCCTGCGGGGCGATTGTGCGCGCGTGCGGGCGCCCAGGCAACCGTGCGCGCGGCGGGCTCGCCGGCGGCGTCGCCCGGCCGGCGCGTGGCGGGCCTTGCCGCAGCAACAGGGGGACGGGATGAGCGTGGTGGCGGGCGCGCCCGGCGGGGCGCGCGGCTTTGTCTGCATCGTGGCCGCGAACCTTCTGTTCGCGCTCGGCTTCAGCTTCGTCGCCGCGGTCGACGGCGCGATGTCGATCTGGCAGCTCGTGCTGCTGCGCGGCGGCGTGTTCGCGCTGGCGCTGCTGCCCTGGGCGCTGCGCCACCCCGACGACGCCAAGGGCCGCGACCGCGGGCTCTTGCTGCTGCGCGGCGCCGTGGGCACCGCGATGATCCTGTGCCTGATGCTCGCGATCACGGCGCTGCCCCTCTCGGTCGCGACGCTGCTGGGCAAGACCACGCCGCTCTGGGAGCTGCTGCTGCTCTGGCTGCTGCTGGCGCTGCGGCCGCAGCCGAGCGAGCTTCTGCTGGTGCCGGTCGCGCTGCTCGGCCTGGTGATGATTCTCCACCCCGAGGGGCATCTCGGGATCGCCACCCTCAGCGTCGCGGCGATGCTGCTGGCGCTGGCCGCCGGCCTGCTCAACAGCCTCGAGTTCGTGATCCTGAGCCGGCTGCGGCAGGCCGACGCAGCGCAGGCGATCAATCTGTGGTACGCCGCGGTCATGATCGTCGTGGGCCTGCCGCTCGCGGCGCTGCAGCCGTGGCCGGCCGATCCCCGGAACTGGCTGTTCGTTGGTTTGTTCTGCCTCTGCAGCCTGTTCGGCCAGTCGCTCCTGGCGGCAGGCATGCGCCACGTCCCGCCGACCGTGGCGAGCGTCGGGACGCTGCTCGTGCCCGCCTTCGCGCTGCTGATCGACTGGGCGGCGTTCGGCCAGCTGCTGTCGCTCGCCGAGCTGGCGGGGATCGCCCTGGTGCTGGCGCCGGCGGCCATGATCGCCCGCACGGAGGCGACGCACAGCGCCGCCTTGGCGACGGCAAGCTTCCGCTGGCGGCGCGCCCGCGACGGCGCGCCGTGACCGCCGGGCCGCGGACCGACGGTTGCAGAAATGCCACGCCGCGGCTGGAATTTCCGTCGCCGGCACCGTACGGCGGCCGCTGCAGGTCGTCTTCGCGCCGTCCTGCCGTCGCCACGGAGCCCTTGAATTCCTTTAGGTTGATCGATGCAGCTCAAGAGATGGTTCTGCTTGATGCCGGCGCTGGATCGTCCTAAGATTTTGTTGTGCGCTGCGGGGTGGCGGCCTGGACTCGCTTCGGCGACGGGATACCATCATTGGCGACGAGGTACGGCTTTTGCGATATCCGGTCTTCGTGCATCCGGTGGGCTGCTGGAATTTGCAATACCGGGGTACGACGAAAAGGAGCCAAAAAGCCGTAGGTTGAAATAGAACCTGTGTCACAAAACTGTGAACGTGGGGACGGATACTTCAGCGGGCACGTCTGACCAATGATAGAGCCCAGGAGGAAAGCGATCTCTCGAGATCTACGGCACGGGCTGCCGCTCCCCAAGGAGCTGCACGGGGGTTGGCCATCATGAATGCTGGACATTGGATCGCGCGCCGCCGGCCGCTGCCGGCCGAGTCCGCGCAGGCGCGGCACGCCTCCGGCCCTCGGTTCGAACGGTTCGCCGCCGCCATGCGCGCGGCGCCGCCGCCGACGGCCCAGGTGCTGCCGGACACCGACGTCGCCCC
>DASUGG010000069.1:0-7008 GCA_036274135.1 Geminicoccaceae bacterium | reverse complement strand
ATCGACGGCGCGCGCTTTGCGGACGACGGCGGCACCTACCTCGCGCCGCAGATCCTGATCGATGTGAACCACGACATGCGGATCATGCGCGACGAGACCTTCGGGCCTGTGGTGGGCATCATGAAGGTGCGGAACGACGATGAGGCGGTTCGCCTGATGAACGACAGCGCGTACGGCCTGACCGCGTCGTTGTGGACCCGGGATCCCGAGCGCGCCGCCCGGATCGGGGCGAGGGTTCAGACCGGCACGGTGTTCTTGAACCGCTGCGACTACCTCGATCCGGCCCTGTGCTGGACCGGCTGCAAGGACACCGGCCGCGGCGGCGCCTTGTCCGTACTCGGCTACCACAATCTGACGCGGCCGAAGTCGTACCACCTGAAGAAGGCGTGAGCGAAAAGGCCCCCCGACGAAGCGACCTGCGCGCCCGCGGTCGGGCGTTTCAGTCGAGCAGGACGGCGTGCTTGTCGAGCAGCGGCAGGATCGTGTCGGCGCCCTCCGAGGGCAGCCCGAACAGCACGCGGTTGATGCCGGCGGCGCGGCAGCGGTCGAGATAGGCGCGGTCGGGCTCGCCGCCGAACACCGTGGTGGACACGGTCTTGATATCGCGGCCCGCTTCCTCGGCGGCGGCGCGCAGCCTCGCCATGTCCCGCTCCGGGTCGAAGTCGTTGCGGCCGCGCGGAAACCAGCCGTCGCAGAAGTCCATGACCCGGCGCAGCGTGTGCTTGCTCTCGCCGCCGAGCAGGATTGGCGGATGCGGCTTCTGCACCGGCTTGGGCCAGGACCAGATCGGCTCGAACCTGGTGAACTCGCCCTCGAAGCTCGCCTCGTCCTGGGTCCAGATCACCTTCATCGCCTTGGCGCGCTCTTCCATGACGCGAAAGCGGGTCTCGAACTTGGTGCCGTGATGCGCCATCTCCTCGGCGTTCCAGCCGGCGCCGATGCCGAAGTCGAGGCGGCCGTTCGAGATCAGGTCGAGGCTCGCGACCGCCTTGGCGGTGACGATCGGGTCGCGCTCGGTGAGCAGGCAGATGCCGGTGCCGATGCGCAGCTTCTTGGTCACCGCGGCGGCCGCGGTGAGGCTCACGAACGGGTCGAGCGTGTGCGAGTAGTGGCGCGGCAGCTCCGGTCCGCCCGCCCAGGGCGAGCGTCGCGAGGTCGGGATGTGGGTGTGCTCGGGCACGAAGAGCGCCGCGAAGCCGCGTTCCTCGAGCGCCCGGGCGAGCTCGACGATCGGAATCGAGTAGTCGGTGTCGAAGATGAAGTGGCCGATGTCCATGGTCCTGCGGTTCCTCGCTCATCGATGCCGTCCGTACCGGGATCGGGCCATGCCGGACGGCATGCTGATTCGGTGTCGAACCCGGGGGCCTCCGCGGCCACGCCAGGGGCGCCAGCTTGCCCGATCCGCCGGCCGAGCGCTATGCTCTTGCGACGCAGCGGCAACCGCGCCGGGCGGCCATCCCGGGCCAAGCATGGATCGATCCCTTTGGGCGGTGGTGCCGGTCAAGGACCTGCGCCATGCCAAGCAACGTCTGGCCGGTGCCCTTGACGCGGGCGAGCGTCAGGCGCTGTTCGCCGCGATGCTGGAGGACGTGCTGGACGCGCTCGCCGCGTGCGAGGGACTGGCCGGCCTCGTGGTGGTGACCCGCGACCCGCTTGCCCGCACCCTCGCCGGCCGCTACGGCGCGCGTGTGCTGGCGGAGCCCGCGAACCGTGGCCATACCGCCGCCAGCACGCTCGGCGCCGCGACGCTCGCGTCGGAGGGTGCTGCGGGTATGCTGCAGCTGCCGGCCGATCTGCCGCTGCTGGCGCCTGCGGACGTTGCCGCGCTGCTGCAGGCGCATGCCGGCGCACCTTCGATCACGCTGGCGCCCTCGCGCGACCGGCTCGGCTCCAACGCCGTCGCCTGCTCGCCGCCGGACCTCCTGCCGCTGCGCTTCGGCGACGACAGCTTCTATCCGCATCTGGAGCGTGCAAGGTCGCTCGGAGTGGAGCCCTGTATCGTCGAACGGCCGGGGCTCGCGCTCGACGTCGACACGCCGGCCGACCTCGGGGCCTTCCTCGCCACGCCGTCGGCGACCCGGGCTTACGCCTATCTGATGCAAAGCGGCATCGCCGGACGGCTCGCCGCGGTCGGCTGATCGCTCGCCTTTCCCGACTCGACAGCACGCAAGGCCTTCGACCTTGCCATGGGGCGGGAGATCGCCAGCCGAGAACGGTGAGAACACCGGAACTCCTCGGCCCGATCTCCCTCGGCGCTCAGCCGTAACGCGCGCGCAGGCGGGGGAGGACCTGCTTCGCGTAGAGATCCAGGAAGCGCCGCTGGTCGGGGCCGGGCGCATGGAACACCAGGTGGGTGAAGCCCAGGGCGACGGTCTCCGCCAGGCGCTCGACATGCTCGTCGGGGTCGCTGGAGACGATCCAGCGGCTGGCGGCGCGTTCGACCGGCAGCGCGTCGGCCAGCCGCTCCATCTCGATCGGATCCTCGACCCCCATCTTCTCGTCGCCCGAGAGCGCCAGCGCCGCCCAGTGGCGGGTGTCCTCCAGCGCCCGCTGCCGGTCGGTGTCGAACGATACCTTCATCTCGATCATGTACTCGAAGCCGGCGCAACTGCGGCCCGCCTTCTCCAGCCCCTCCGCGACCGCCGGCAGCAGGACCTCACGATAGAGCTCCGGCGCCTTGCCGCTGGTGCAGATGAAGCCGTCGCCGACGCGCCCGGCGAGCCGCGCGGCGACCGCGCCCGAAGCCGCGACATAGATCGGCACCGGCACCTCTGGCCGGTCGTAGATGGTCGCCTTCGCGGTGCGGTAATGCTCGCCCTCGTAGCTCACGCGGTCCTCGCGGGCGAGCCGGCGCATCAGGTCGATCGCCTCGCGAAGGCGGCTGAAGCGCTCCTTGAAGGGCGGCCACTCCAGGCCCGTGGCGGGCACCTCGTTCAATGATTCGCCCGTACCGACCCCGAGCAGCACGCGCCCGGGAAACAGCGAGCCCAGCGTCGCCATTGCCTGCGCCACAATCGAGGGGTGGTAGCGGAAGGTCGGGGTCACGACGCTGGTGCCGATGATTGCCCGGGACGTGCGCTCGCCCAGCGCGCCGAGCCACGCGAACGAGAACGGCGCATGCCCGCCGGTATGGCGCCAGGGCTGGAAATGGTCGCTCACCATGATCGAATCGAAGCCGACCGCTTCGGCGTGAACCGCGAAGTCGAGCAGCTCGCGGGGCGGAAACTGTTCAGCCGAAGCCTTGTAGCCGAGCTTGAGCATGGGCGTTTCTCGTTCAGTCAGACGGGAGGAAGGGAGTCCGACGTCGTATGATCGCGCCTTCCTGTCACCTTAGTCACGTCGTCGCTGGCCTTCCGGTTCCATCAAGATGGATCGAAGCGCCACCCCGGACTAGCGTATGGGGAGAGAACTGCAGGCGCTGGTCGCGCCCAAAGCGTAGAGCAGCTCCATCTTGAGGTGCGATATGTCGAATCGGTCCTCGATGCTTCGGATCCGGATCCTGACAGGCGTGTTGCTGGCCGCTGTCACGCTCGCCGTGTTGATCCCCCGCAACCTGGACGAGCCCGATCTGCAAAGCGCGATCGTGAGCGCGCTTGCGGCCGACGACCGCCTGCTCGAGGTGGCGCTGGAGCAATACCCGGCGCAAGGACCGGCCATCATCCTCACCTATGGCCAGCTTCCTCTGTTTCGCGAGCAGCTTGCCCGCTTCGGCCCGCAGGTCGTGCCGATCGTCGCCGCCTATCAGCAATCGTTCACTACTGCGGACGCTCTGCAAGTCGCGCGGGAGGCCTGGCAGGCCCTGCGCGACCTGCTCGCGTCCTGGTACGCCTTTGTGCGGCCGCTTGCGGCGCCTGCCGCCGGTGCGCCCGTGATCCCGGCCGCCAATTTGCCTGAAGATCAGCCGGCGGCGGCCGAGGACGACGCCCTCGGTCGCCTTTCGCCGGAAGAGCGCGGACTGATCGCGCTCCTCAACATGCGCGAGGAGGGCAACGCCTTTGTCGGGCAGTGGGAGATCACGGCCGCCGGTGAGGCCAGACGGGTTCCCAGCCGGGTCGTTCTCCTGACCGGGCCCGAATTGCTGATCGGTGGGCTCACCGCCCTCGAACGCCGCATCGTTCAGGAGCAGGAGATCGACTGGCAGACTTACGGCCTGGCTGCGGTCGACATCGCAGCGATCGCTTCCGGTGTCGCCCTGCTGCGTTTCGCCAGGACAGCCGGACGCGGGATGCGCGCGACCCGGGTCGCCGCCGGCACTCCCACGCTCAGGCCCGGGGCTCTGGCTGCGGCGCAGGTGCTGGGGATCAACGCCGTCAGATACGGCTTGCCGATCGGCCTGGTCGGCCTGATGGTCCTGCATCCGGGCGTGTTCAGCCAGTACCTCTGGGTCCTCGCCGAGAGCTTGGGCATGCCCGGCATCGTCGGCCCCCTCATTGGCTGGGGCATCGTGATCGTACCGCTTGCATTCCTCCTGTCCTGGATGCTGCTCTCTGTCCGGCTGCTCCGCTTTGCCGGCCGGCTTCTTGGCGGTGCGGCCCACGGCTGCCGGCAGCTGGCAGTCCGCCTGGCCGTGCCGGACCGTCGTTGACCGGCGGGGCGCTCGAGGCAGGCGGACTCGTCCCGGGACCTTGTGCGTCTGCGCGAGATGGGTTGTAGTGCGCGCCGCGCCGCGAGGCGCAGGAACGACCGGGCCGGTTCACGGCCGACCCCAGGAGAGATGGCACCCGTGACCACCAGCGTCGAGGCCTTGATCGCCGAGGCCGCCGCCGGAGCGCCGCTCGACGACGCGCAGGCGCATGCCCTACCGCATGCCGAGCTCGAAGCCCTGCTCGCGGCGGCGCGCGCGCGCCGCGATCTCGCCCACCCCGTGATCAGCTACTCGCCCAAGGTGTTCATTCCCCTCACCCAGCTCTGCCGCGACGTCTGCCGCTACTGCACCTTCGCGCAGGCGCCCCGTCAGCTGAAGGCGCCCTATCTGTCGGTCGGCGAGGCCGTGGCGATCGCCCGCGCCGGCGCCGCGGCCGGCTGCCGCGAGGCGCTGTTCACCCTCGGCGACCAGCCCGAGCACCGCTACCGCGTGGCGCGCGAGGCGCTCGCGGCCACGGGGCACGCGACCACCATCGGCTATCTCGCCGAGGTCGCGGGACGGGTGCACGAGGCCACGGGCCTGCTGCCGCACGTCAATCCGGGTATCATGAGCCGGGCCGATCTCGAGCTGCTGCGCGAGGTCTCGGTCTCGGCCGGGCTGATGCTGGAATCGAGCTCGCCGCGCCTCTGCGAACCCGGCGGGCCGCACCACGGCTGCCCCGACAAGCTGCCCGAGGTCCGGCTCGAGACCATCCGCCTCGCCGGCGAGGCCCAGATACCGTTCACCAGCGGCATCCTGATCGGCATCGGCGAGACCCGGCGCGAGCGCATCGGATCCTTGCTCGCCCTGCGCGCGCTGCACGCCGAACACGGTCACTTGCAGGAGATCATCGTCCAGAATTTCAGAGCCAAACCCGGCACCGCCATGGCCCTGGCGCCGGAGCCCTCGCTCGACGAGCATCTCTGGACGATCGCCGTAGCACGGCTGGTCTTCGGCCCCGAGATGAGCATCCAGGCGCCACCGAACCTCAATCCGAAAGCGCTCGACCGCCTGCTCGCCGCCGGCATCGACGACTGGGGCGGCGTCTCGCCGGTGACGCCCGACCACGTCAACCCGGAGGCGCCCTGGCCGCAGCTCGAGGTCCTGCGCCGCGCCACCGAGGCGGCGGGCAAGGAGCTGATTCCGCGGCTGGCGATCTATCCGCGCTTCGTCCGGGAGCCACAGCGCTGGCTGGCGCCTGCCATGCGCAGGGCGGTGCTCGACCACGCCGATGGCGAAGGCTATGCCCGCGAGGACGGCTGGATCGCCGGCGCGCCCTCGGCCCCGCCGGCCTGGAACGCGCGGCCGCCCCGCCGCTCCGAGCTGCACGCCATCCTCGGCCGCGCCCGCGACGGCCGTGAGCTCCGCGAGGCCGAGGTGGTGCGCCTGTTCGCCGCGCGCGGCCGCGAGGCGGCGGAAGTATGCCGCAGCGCCGACGCGCTGCGCCGCGAGGTCAACGGCCCAAGGGTCGGCTACGTCGTCAACCGCAACATCAACTACACCAACATCTGCTACTTCCGCTGCCGCTTCTGCGCCTTCTCCAAGGGCAGGCTCGCCGAGAGCCTGCGCGGCCGGCCCTACGATCTGGACCTCGGCGAGATCGCCCGGCGCACGGCGGAGGCATGGGCACGCGGCGCCACCGAGATCTGCCTGCAGGGCGGCATCCATCCCGACTACACCGGCGCCACCTATCTGGAGATCTGCCGGACGGTGAAGCAGGCGGCGCCCGAGATCCACGTGCACGCCTTCTCGCCGCTCGAGGTCTGGCAGGGCGCCAGGACGCTGGGCGTGCCGCTCGCCGAGTTCCTTGCCGAGCTGAAGCGCGCCGGCCTCGGTTCATTGCCGGGCACCGCGGCGGAGATCCTCGACGACGAGGTGCGCACGATCATCTGCCCCGACAAGATCGACACGGCGCAGTGGCTGGAAGTGATGGAGACGGCGCATGGCCTGGGCCTGCGCAGCACGGCGACCATCATGTTCGGCCATGTCGACCGGCCGCAGCATTGGGCGCGGCACCTGCTGCGCATCCGCGCACTGCAGGCGCAGACGGGAGGCTTCACCGAGCTCGTTCCGCTGCCGTTCGTGCACATGGAGGCGCCGATCTACCTGAAGGGCGGCGCGCGGCGCGGCCCGACTTTTCGCGAAACCCTGCTGATGCACGCGGTGGCGCGGCTCGTGCTGCACCCGCAGATTACCAACATCCAGACCTCCTGGGTCAAGATGGGCCCGGAGGGTGCCAGAGCCTGCCTCCTGTCCGGCGTTAACGACATGGGCGGCACGCTGATGAACGAGTCGATCACCCGCGCCGCCGGCGCCGCGTTCGGCCAGGAGATGCCGCCCGAGGCGATGGAAGCGCTGATCGAGGGCGCCGGCCGCACGCCCTA
>DASUGG010000068.1:0-4491 GCA_036274135.1 Geminicoccaceae bacterium | reverse complement strand
GCCGGCTCGGTCGCGGGGTCGAGCAGGCCGCTGTCGCGACCCGGCGTCCGGCTGTGGCCGTAGAGGGTGGCGCGCCGGCTCCAGCCGCCGCAGCCCGCGAGCTCGCCGCGATCCAGGACGACGAAGTAGGTGCGATCGTCGATCAGCTGGCTGTCGAGTCCCATGAGCATGCGGCTAGCGGTGATCTGCGCGGCGTCGAGAAAGGGCTTCTGCAGCTCGGCGATCGCGCGCCCCATGAGGTCGCTCAGCGCCGCGACGTCGGCGTGGCGGGCGAGGCGATGCCGGAGCGAAGGGTCGATCATGCGGGCCTGCACGGCTGGAACGAAGCGGGGCGCCGCAGCGCCCCGCGCAGGTAAGCGACGAAGATCGACTACTGCTGCATGCAGCTGTCGACGTTGTCGGCGGTGCACTCGTCGAGGCCGGTAAAGATCGGGTCCTCGACGTCCTTGCCGTCGATCAGGTCGATCATCACGGACGGCGCGCGATAGCCCATCTCGAACGGCCGCTGGCCGACCTGCGCGTGGCTGCGGCCCTCCTTCAGCGCCTGGATCTGCGGCGGCAGGGTGTCGCCGGCGACGATCACCAGGTCCTTGGTCTTGAGCCTGTCCATGACCTGATCGGTGACCTGGGCGTAGGCCTGCGGCCCGAACTGCGCCCAGCCGCCGACCAGGATGAAGGCGCCGAGATCCTGATGCGCGGTGAACACGTCGGCCATCTGCTGGTTGGCGAGATCGATCTGGTCGTTGGTGAACACCGGGCAGCCCTCGACCTCGGTCCAGCCGCCCTCGCCGCTCAGCCGGTCGACGCCCTTGCCGCCGGCGATGGTGTCGCGAAAACCGGCAGCGCGCGCGTTGATGTTGTCGGCCGCGACGTTGCCGAGCTGCAGGCAGACGGTGCCGCCGTCCGCCTTCAGCCGCTGCAGGTGCTCTGCCATCAGCACGCCCATCTGGTAATTGTCGGTGCCGAGATAGGTCAGGCGCAGGTCGCGGTCCTGCTCCAGCAGGTCGGCGTCGATGGTCATCACCGGGATGTCGGGCTGCCGCTGGCGCAACAGGTTGGCGGTGAGCGGCGCGTTCGAGGGCGAGATCGCGATCGCGGCCACGCCGCGGGTCAGGAGGTCGTCGATGATCTGGATCTCGCCGGCCTCGTCGGCGCTCGACGCCGGCCCGGTGTACAGGCACTGATACTCCGAATCGGGGTTCTCCGCCTGCCACTTCTGGCAGCCGAGGTTCACCTGCTCGAAAAAGGGATTGTCGAGCCCCTTGACGACGATGGCCAAGGTCTTCTTGTCCTGGCCGAGCGCCGGCCCGGCAACGACCAGTAGCAGGCCGGCCGCAAGCAGGATCAATTTACGCATGATTGCCTCCCTGAAAGACATGCGGGCATTCTAGGACAGCCGTCACTACGGTCAATCGAGACCTGATGCACCGCGAGACGCCGCTCACGCGTCGCTGCGGCTGGCACGGATCCGGTCGAACAGCACCGCGACGATGATGAAGCTGCCGACGAAGGCGCCCTGCCAGAAGGTGCTGATGCCCAAAAGGATCAGGCTGTTGCGGATCACCTCGATGAGCGCCGCGCCGACCACGGCGCCGAACGCGGTGCCGACGCCACCGGCGAGATTGGCGCCGCCGATCACCGCCGCCGCGATCACGCTGAGCTCCATGCCCTGGCCGAGATTGGTGGTCACGCCGCCGAGCCAGCCGACCTCGAGCACGCCGGTGATCCCGGCGGTGAGCGACGCGAACATGTAGACCGAGATCTTGATCCGCTTGACCGGCACGCCGGTCAGGGTCGCCGCCTGCTCGTTGCCGCCGATCGCGAAGACATGCCGGCCCCAGGCCGTCCATTTGAACGCGAAGCCGGTGACCAGCGCCAGGATCGCCAGCACGATCAGCGGGTTCGGGACGCCGAGGATCGAGCCGCCGCCGAGCCACAGCAGCAGCGCGTGATCGGGGCCGAACTCGTAGACCATCTTGTTGCCGGACAGGACCATCGCGAGGCTGCGCGCGAGCGACAGCATGCCGAGCGTCACGACGAACGGCGGCATGCCGATATAGGCGATCAGGACGCCGTTGACGAAGCCCACCAGCAGCGCCGCGCCGATCGCCAGCACGACGCCGATCCAGATCGACCAGCCGGCGTTCATCGTCATGCCGGCGACCATGCCGGCCAGGACCACGACCGACCCTACCGACAGATCGATGCCGGCGGTGATGATCACTGCGGTCATGCCGATCGCGACGATGCCGACGAACGCGAAGTTGCGGGTGACGTTGAACAGGTTGCGCTCGGTCGCGAAGCTGTCGGTGGCGAGCGAGAGGGCGACGCAGGCGATCACCGCCGCGAGGAAGACCCAGAAGGTCTGGCGGCTGGCGAGCCAGGCGAGCGGGCCGGCGTGGACGCGTCGGTCGATGGCGGCTTCGAGATGTGCATCCATGATGTCTCGCCTCGTGTTTCGCGCCTCAGCCGCAGGGCTCGCGCGGCGCTCCTGATGCGACGGGCGCCGTTCTCAGGCGGGTCTCGCGAGAAGGATTAAGGAGGAGAACAGCCGGGTCGGCAAGCCGGACCCGGCGCGGCGGCGCCTGCTGCGCGGCCCGCCAGACGATCGTTGCGCCGTCGCCTCGTTACGTGATCCAGCCCTGCTTCTGCGCTGCTTCCTTCAGCTGCTCGGCGATCGCGGACGCGGTTCGTTCCGCGGCGCCCTCGATGGTGGCCCGTCCGGTCGCCTCGCCGGTCAACTTGATCGCGCCGCCGACGACCAGGCCGATCGGGTTGGCGGTCGCGGCGACGACCGCGACCGGCAGGACCATGCCCGGCATGTGGCCACCGCCCGATCTGATCTCACCGCTGCCGAGCGGTCGCAACCCCTGCGCCGTCATCTGGTAGCCTTCGACCGCCGCCTGCAGCTCGGCGTCGCCGGCGCCGAAGCCGAGCAGAACGCGCTCGCTGGCGCTGCCGGGCTTCACCGACACGAAATAGCCGCGGATGACGATGTCGTTCACCTCCGGCGACGGCTGGTCCGCCGCCAGCACGGCCGGCAGCCCCATGCCCTGCAGGTCCGCCACGAGATCCTTGGCGACCTCGGCGCCGAGCTTGCGGTTGAGCTCGGCCTGCTCCGGCGTCAGCGGCGGCGCCTCCGCGAGTTGCGCCGCGAACGGCGAATTCGCCGGGACGTCGGCCGGATTGCCGGTGAAATCGTACACGATGATGTGTGCGGGCCGGGGAAGCGGCGGCCCCTCGTAGTACTGGCGATTGCTGACGTCAGTCGACGCGCAGCCGGCTACGAGGACGAGCGCAAGGCATGCTGCGGCACGGCTGAACGGCTTCATGGCGGACCTCCCGGCGAGAAGGACGATTTCCAGCTCGCCGGGTGATATTCTACCATCAGGCCTGGCGCCGCACCAGCGACGTCGCATCGCGGCGGGCCGGACCGCTGCGTCAGTCGGGGGCTCGCCAATCGCGCGAGGCCGGCGTATGGTCCGGCCGGTCACCGCATGCCGATGCGCAACGCAGGAGATGGGGCAGGAGATGGCGATGCTCGAGGAACAGGAAGCCGCGACCGGCGCGCCGAACGATCTGCAGTCGCTGTGGCTGCCTTTCACCCCCAATCGCCAGTTCAAGGCGCACCCGCGCATCGTGGTCAGCGCCAAGGGCATGCACTACCGCTCGCACGACGGCCGCGAGATTTTGGACAGCTCGGCGGGGCTGTGGTGCGCCAATCTCGGCCACTGCCACCCCAAGGTCGTCGCGGCGGTGCAGAAGGGCATCGGGACGCTCGATTTCGCGCCGACCTTCCAGTTCGGCCACAACAAGGTGTTCGAGCTTGCCTCGCGGGTCGCCGCCGAGATGCCGGGCGACCTCAACCGCGTGTTCTTCGTGAACTCGGGCTCGGAGGCGGTCGACACCGCGCTCAAGATCGCGCTCGCCTACCACGTGGCCCGCGGCGAGGGCCAGCGCACCCGTCTGATCGGCCGCGAGCGCGCCTATCACGGCGTCGGCTTCGGCGGCATCTCGGTCGGCGGCATGGTCGCCAACCGGCGCACCTACGGCCCGATGCTGCCGGGCGTCGACCATCTGCGCCACACCCTCGATCTCGAGCACAACGCGTTCTCGCGCGGCCTGCCGGAATGGGGCGCGCATCTCGCCGACGACCTCGAGCGGCTGTGCGCGCTGCACGACCCCTCGACCATCGCCGCCGTGATCGTCGAGCCGGTGGCGGGCTCTGTGGGGGTCTATCCGCCGCCCAAGGGCTATCTCGAGCGCCTGCGCGAGATCTGCGACAGGCACGGCATTTTGCTGATCTTCGACGAGGTGATCACCGCCTGGGGCCGGCTCGGCTATGCGTCGGCCGCCGAGCGCATGGGCATCACGCCCGATCTGATGACGATGGCCAAGGGCCTCACCAGCGCGCATGTGCCGATGGGCGCCGTGGTCTGCCGCGACGGCATCTACGAGGCCTTCATGAAGGGCCCCGAGCACGTCATCGAG
>DASUGG010000067.1:0-6188 GCA_036274135.1 Geminicoccaceae bacterium | reverse complement strand
TCGCGGCGATCGTGCCGACCGCCTACGGCTCGACCGCGGCCCTGGTGGCCGGCGACGCGCTGGTGCTGCCGATCATGGACTACGAGGCCGAGCCGCCGCCGGCGATCGCCGCGGCCTACGCCGAGATGGCGCCCTGGTTCGAGGAGTGCTGCTGCCCGATCTATCCGGCCGGGCTGACGCTCGCGCGCCAGCTGTTCTGGCAGAGCCGCGCCTTCGCCGAGGAGTTCCGCCGCGCCCGCTGGATCCTGCCGTTCGCGCAATACTGGGCCTGGGGCCTGTGCGGCGTGCCGGCCAGCGAGGTGACCTCGCTCGGCGCCCAGACGCAGCTCTGGAACCCGCGCGAGCGCGACCTCTCGATGCTCGCCAAGCGCGAGGGCTGGGACGAGATGCTGCCGCCGCTGCGCTACGCCTTCGACGTGCTGGGCAGCCTGCAGCTCGAAATCGCGGAGAGCTGCTCGCTGCCGCCGGAAACGCCGGTGCTGTGCGGCATCCACGACAGCAATGCCGACTATGCCCGCTACCTCGCCGGCGGGCTCGACGACTTCACCCTGATCTCGACCGGCACGTGGCTGATCACCTTCAATACCGCCCTGCCGCTGGCCGGCCTCGATCCGCTGCGCGACACCGTCTCGAACACGGACCTTTTGGGCAGGCCCGTGGCCTGCGCGCGGTTCATGGGCGGGCGCGAGCACGCCCTGATCGCGGGCGAGGAGCGTGCCAGGCCCGAGATCGCCGACGTCGAGGCCCTGATCGCGGCCGGCACGGTGGCGCTGCCCTCGTTCACCGACAGCGGCGGACCGTTCCCCGAAAACGGCGGCAGGGGCCTGATCGCCGGCCCGGAGCCGCGCACCGCGCAGGCCAGGGCGGCGCTCGCCAGCCTCTACGTCGCGCTGATGGCGAGCGCGTCGCTCGATCTGCTGCGCTCGGAGAACCGCGTGATCGTCGACGGCGGCTTCGTCGACGATCCGCTGTTCGCGCCGCTGCTGGCGGCGCTCCGGCCGCACCAGCCGGTGGCGCTGTCGCGCGAGCGCGAGGGGACGGCGATCGGCGCGGCGCTGCTCTGGCGCTGGCAGGAGCGCGAGGCGCCCGTGCCGCTCGATCTCAAGGAGGTCGCCGCACCCCCGATCGCCGGGCTCGCGGCCTATGCCAGGCGCTGGCGCGAGGCGGCCGGCGCGATCGGCCCGGCCTGAGCGCGGCGCCGCCTCACGGGGTCGGCGCGTCCTCGCGCAGCAGCTTCTCCGCCTTCAGCTCCGCCCAGAAGTCGGCGGGAATGCTCGGAGCGAAGACCTCGATGTTGGTCGCGACCTCGTCCGGCGAGCGCATGCCCACCACAACCGAGGCCACGGCCGGGTGGCCGAGCGGGAACTGCAGCGCCGCGCTCGCCAGGCGCACGCCGTGCCGCGCGCACACCGCCTCGATGCGACGGACCCGCGCCATGATCTCGGGCGGCGCCGGCGCATACTGGAAATAGGCGCCGTCGACCGCGCCCGTGGCGAGAATGCCGGTGTTGTAGGCGCCGCCGATCAGCAGCGCGATGTCCCGCCGCTGGCAGAGCGGCAGGAACGTGTCGAGCGGGCCCTGCTCCAGCAGGGTGTAGCGGCCGGCGAGCAGAAAGCAGTCGAAGTCGCCCCGCTCGGCGAGGTCCTGGCATGCCGCGGTCTCGTTCACGCCGGCGCCGATCGCCTTGACCGTGCCGTCCTCGCGCAGCTTCAGCATCGCGCGATGGCCGCCGTCCATGAACGCCCGGACCTTCTCGAGCCGCGCCGCCTCCGAGCCGTGCGTCCAGATGTCGAGGTCGTGCGCGAGCAGGATGTCGATGCGCCAGGTGCCGAGCCGGTGCAGGCTGTGCTCGATCGAGCGCATGATGCCGTCGTAGCTATAGTCGTAGACCTCGGCGAACGGCAGCGAGCCCTCGAACTGGCCGTGCTCCAGCGTGTCGGGGTGGCGCGGCGCGAGCAGCCGGCCGACTTTGGTCGAGAGCACGTAGCTGTCGCGCGGCTTGTCGCGCAGCGCCGCGCCCACCCGGTGCTCCGACAGGCCGAAGCCGTAGAGAGGTGCCGTGTCGAACAGGCGGATGCCGGCGTCGTAGGCGGCCCGCACGGTCGCCTCGGCCTGCGCGTCGGGGAACGCCCGGTACATGTTGCCGAGCGGCGCGCCGCCAAAGCCGAGTTGGGTCACGGCAAGACCGGACTTGCCGAGCACGCGCGTATCGCCGGGTCTCATGGGGCTCCCCTCCTGCCGTGATTGCTTGAGTGGCGCGCAGATCCTCGGCCAGCCCGGGTCTCAGGTCAATCCGGCGTCATGCCGACAGGCACCAACGCCGTCAGTTGATCTCCATCCCGTCCCGATCTACGAAGGGCGGCCACGGGTCACAATCCCGGGCAAACAAAGGGAGGCATTTCGATGAGATCAGCCATCGGCCTGATGAGCAAGTGCTCTGCCCTGACCACCGCAGCCTTCGCGACGAGCTTGATGTTCGCATCGCTGCCGGCGCAGGCGCAGATGCAGCACGAGGGCGTCGAGGCGACCGTAATGACCTTCAGCGGGCCGCAGATCGCGGAGCCGCTGCAGCGCCGCGCCCCCGACTTCAAGAAGCTGACCGGCGCCACGATCAACGTCGTGACCGTGCCTTTCTCCGATCTCTACAGCAAGCTTCTGACCGACTTCGCGACCGGGACCAACAGCATCGACGGCATGGTCTTCGCGCCGCAGTGGATGGTCGACTTCATCGAGCCGGGCTACCTCGAGGACCTCACCGAACGGGTGAACGCGGACGAGGCGCTGGACTGGCAGGACATCGCGCCCTTCTTCCGCGACTTCAGCGCGACCTATGGCGGCAGCGTCTACACCATCCCGCTCGATGGCGACTTCCAGATGGTCTACTACCGCACGGACCTGCTCGACGAGGCGGGCCTCGCGCCGCCGACGACCTGGGCCGACTACCTGAAGATCGCCGCGCAGTTCCACGGCAAGGACCTGAACGGCGACGGCAATCCCGATTACGGCTCCTGCATCGCCAAGAAGCGCAACGCTCAGTCCTACTGGATGATCATCTCGGTCGCGGCCGCCTACCTCCAGTCGCAGGGAACGGGGCAAGGGGTCTTTTTCAGCACCGAGGACATGACCCCGCTGTTCGACAACGACGCGTTCGGCGCGGCGCTCGACGTCTATGCCGAGACCACCCAATACGGGCCGCCTGACGAGATCAACCTCGACGTCGGCGACACCCGCGGCCTGTTCACCACTGGCCGCTGCGCGCTGTCAGTCGACTGGGGCGACATCGGCACGCTGGCGATCGACCCCGCCACCTCCAAGGTGCAGGACAAGGTCGGCGCAGTGATCCTGCCGGGCTCGAGCAAGGTGCTGGACCGCGCGAGCGGCGCGCTGGTCGACTGCACGCCGGAGCTCTGCCCCTATGCCGTCGACGGCATCAACCACGCGCCGTTCTCGGCGTTCGGCGGCTGGTCGGGCGCCGTAAATGCCGGCAGCCCGGACGAGGTCAAGGACGCCGTCTACGACTTCTTCTCGTACATGAGCGCGCCGCAGCAGTCGAACGAGGACGTCACGATCGGCGCGACGGGCTTCAATCCGTATCGCACCTCGCAGTTCGAGAACCTCGATTTGTGGCTCCAGGCCGGCATGAGCGAGGCGGCCGCGAAGAACTATCTCGGCGCGATCGCCGACAGCCTGAACAGCCCGAACATGGTGCTCGACCTGCGTATCCCGCAGAACCAGCGCTATCAGCAGGTCGTGCTCGACACGGCGATCAGTCGCATGCTCGCCGGCGAAATCGACAAGCAGCAGGCGATGGAGGACATCGCCACCGGCTGGAACGAGATCACCGAGGAGCTGGGTGAGGACGAGCAGCTCAGCGCCTACAAGGCGACCTTGGGCATCGAGTCCAACTAGGCCGTAGCCCTGCGTGGGCCCGGTCGCCGATCGGCCGGGCCCGGACAGGAGCGCCGGGGCTCGCCGATTGGGCAGATTCGCCAGGCATCTCGACGACTACGCCCCGGCGGTGTTTGTCATGCCGGCGGTGCTGGTCGTCCTGGCGATGTCGATCTTCCCGCTGCTGATCTCGCTCTACCTCTCGCTCTCGCGCTTCAAGTTCGTCAAAGGCGGCTTCGACATCAGCTTCGTCGGGTTCCTCAACTACAAGAAGCTGCTGTTCGGCAGCCAGCAGTTCCACTTCCTCGGCACGTTCGGCGAGATGTCGCCGGTCGCATGGCTGGTGATCGGGCTTGCGGGACTGGCGCTCGCCGCCCTGCTGGTCGCGTATGTGCGCAGCGACGCCTTCAGCTTCACCGGCTTCGTGTGGCGGATCCTCGTAGCGCTCGTGCTCTATGCCGGCGTGGTCCTGATCGTGCGCACGAATGCCGGCGGCGGCTATCCGGGCAGCCTGGTCGTCACGCTGATCTACGTCGGCGTCGGGGTCGCCATTCAATACGTGATCGGCCTGGGCCTCGCCCTGCTATGCACCCAGAATCTGCCCGGCAGAAAATTCTTCCGCGTCGTGTTCTTCATCCCGATGATGATCACGCCGGTCGGCATCGCCTACACCTTCCGCATGCTGACCGACGAGACCAAAGGGCCGCTCGCGCCGATCTGGCGGTATCTGGGCCGAACGGAGACCTCCTGGTTGGCCGACCCCTGGGGCGCGCGCGCGGCGGTCATGATCGGCGACGCCTGGCAGTGGATCCCGTTCATGTTCGTGGTGCTGCTGGTCGCGATTGAGGGCCAGCCGCAGGAGCAGCGCGAGGCCGCCCTGGTCGACGGCGCCAGCCGCTGGCAGGTGTTCCGCTACATCACCTGGCCGGCGATCGTGCCGGTGTCGGTCACGGTGATCCTGATCCGCGTGATCGAGGCCTTCAAGATCGTCGACCTGCCGAACGTGCTGACCAACGGCGGCCCCGGGATCGCATCGGAATCGATGACCCTGCACGCCTTCGTCGCCTGGCGCGCGCTCGACCTCGGCGGCTCGGCCGCGATCGCGTACCTGCTGCTGTTCGTGGTCGCGTTCGTCTGCCTGTCGATGCTGGCGTTCCTGCGCCGGCCGAGCCCCGAGGCGCTGCCGTGAGCGCGCGGCGCCGGCCGCGCACGCTGCGCTCCCTGGTGCAGCCGCGCTCGCCGCTCGAGCCGTCGCCGCTGGCGATGGCGCTGGCCTACGCGGTGCTCGTGTCCTGGGCCTTCATCGTGCTGTTTCCGCTTTACTGGGTGTTCATCACCTCATTCAAGCTGCCGATCGACGTCAACGACGGCCCGTTCTACGTCATGTGGCTGGACTTCCAGCCTTCCCTGCATGCCTGGAAGTACATCTTCCTCGATCTCGGCTACGACACGTTCCGGCCCTATCTGAACACGGTGATCGTCTCGCTCGCGAGCTCGGCGATCGCGCTGCTGCTGGGCAGCATGGCCGGCTACGGCCTCGCCCGCATCAGCTACCGGCCGCGGCTCGGCAACATCGTGCTGTTCGTGCTGTGCGTCGCCCTGGCGGTGCTTGCCGTCGTGTGGCTGGGGGTGGCCTGGCCGTTGGCGGTGGCCCTGGCGCTCGCCGCCTTCGTCCTCCTGGTCCAGACGCTCGGGCGACGCTTCAGGCGGACGCTCGGCAACGACGACATCGCCTTCTGGATGATCTCGCAGCGGATCCTGCCGCCGGTCGCCGTGGTCGTGCCGGTCTACGTGCTGTTCCAGCAGGTCGGCCTGCGCGATTCCCTGGCCGCGCTGATCATCACCTACGTGGCGGTCAACCTGCCGATCGTGGTCTGGCTGATGCGCGACTTCTTCCAGAGCATCCCGATCGAGCTCGAGGAATCGGCGCAGATCGACGGCGCGTCGCGCTTCGTGATCTTTCGCCAGATCGTGCTGCCGATCTCGCGGCCGCCTCTGGCCTCGGCCTTTCTCCTGATGCTGATCCTGACCTGGAACGAGTATCTCCTGGCGCTGATGCTCTCGACCGCGAACACCCAGACCCTGCCGCTGCTGATCGCGGCGCAGAACGCGACGCGCGGACCGCAATGGTGGTACATGTCGGTGCTGATCCTGATCATGGTGGCGCCGGTGTTCCTGATGGCGATCGCCCTCGAGCGCTACATCCGGCGCGGCATCCTGATCGGGGCGGTCAAGGGCTAGGCCCGAAGGAGGCAGCGATGTCGGCGACCACCGATCCGACTGGCCGGATCAAGGACTAC
>DASUGG010000066.1:0-8784 GCA_036274135.1 Geminicoccaceae bacterium | reverse complement strand
GCACGCCCGCAACCTTGCGATTGCGCCGCTGCGGGCGCCGGTCGAGCGGACCTTCGCGATCCTCAAGCGCTGGTACGGCTACCGCCGCGTGCGCTACCGAACGCTGACCCGGAACGCGTTGCAGCTGCAGCTGCTCGCCGTCGCCCTGAACCTGCGCCGCGCCCTGGCGCTGACCGCCTGAGGGCGGAGTCCGCGTCGCCCCTCGCCGTGCGGCGGTCAGGGGCGCCAACCGCCGCCCATCATCGCTCGGTCCCCCCAACCTCGGCTGCCATCTGCCCGTTCCTAGCCGCAAAGGAACGAACTCCACGATAACTCGCATCCAGCTTGCCTTTATTCCTATAATCGATTAGCCTAGCTGGCCCCTTCCGCCGGGATCGCGCCGATCTCCACGCTCGCGGCCGGGCGATCCTGAGAGGCGGCTTGCCTGCCCGCCGGAGCAGATGGCCGTCGCGTGTCTGCGGTCGGGAAGATCGTCGCCGGCGGCCGGATCGCTCGGCATGCCTCATCGCGACACATGCGGCGGGGTGACGCGGAAAGGCGCCGGGCCGTCGCATCGCGGCGGTCGGGAAAGTGCCCGGCTGTGGCCGCCGCGGCACCGCTTGCCGAAAGTCCGCCGCGTCGCCTGCGGAAGGCCCGTTGCCGGAGCGAGCCCGGCCCGTCCGCCGGCCTGGCAGGGCCTGGTGCACATGCCGCGAAGATCCCGCCTGTGCGGCCGCCTGGATCGGACTCTGGACCCTTTCGCCTCCCCTCCGGCCCTGCCGGGCGCGGGCACGGATTCCCACGGTCGCGTGGACCACCCGAAGGAAACATTAAGACGGCATGGTTAAGGCTTCGTTGCTGCGCCACCGCACACGGTCCCCAAGCGGCACCACCTTGATCGGCCGAACCGCGAGACGAGTACGCGAGATCGACACGCCACGGGAACCCCAGAGTCGGAGAAACCTTGGTGAATCGGCCGGCGATGCTGTCCGTCCATCGCGCCATGGCGCCGCCCAGACCGCGTGCGGCGAGCCGACCAGGCAGACCGATGCAGCCAGAGCGCCACGCCGACAGCGGGCCTTCGGCCGTTGCGAGGCGAGCCTCGGAGATCGACCAAAGGAACCCGAACGCCACGGAAATCCTGGCGAACCTGCGGCAGGTCAGGCGAGGCCGGCGCCGTCCGGTCGACCGCCGATGACGCATGGCTTCTCGCCGCGAGGCGCGTCGCTGATGGAGAGCGGCCCGCCGAGCCGTCGCCGTGCTCGACGAACCGAAGCAGCTCGAGAACCCACAGAGATCCTGGCGAATCTGCGCGCGGAGGCTCAGGCGTGACGCTCGATCGCCGTGGCGACGTCCTCGAGGACCATGTTCAGCAGCACGTCGTCGTCGGCCTCGACCATCACCCGGATCACCGGCTCGGTGCCGGAGGGACGGACCAGCAGGCGCCCGCGATTGCCCAGACGGGCATGCGCGGCATCGATGCAGGCCTGCACCGTCGCGAGCTCGAGCGGCCGGCGGTTGCCGTTCAGGCGGCAGTTGCGCAGGCGCTGCGGCAGCGGCGTGAACACGCGGCCGAGCTCGCTCAGCGGCCGCTCCTGGCGGCACATGATGGCCAGGATCTGCAGCGCCGCGAGCAGGCCGTCGCCGGTGGTCGCGAAGTCGGTCATGACGATGTGGCCGGACTGCTCGCCGCCGAGATTGCAGCCGCTGCGCCGCATCTGCTCGACGACGTAGCGGTCGCCGACCTGGGTGCGCTGCAGATGCAGGCCGCGGCCCTCGAGATGGCGCTCGAGCCCGAGGTTCGACATGGCCGTGGCCACCACCGCGCCGCCGCGCAGCAGCCCCTGGGCATGCCAGTGGCCGGCGAGCAGCGCCAGGATCTGATCGCCGTCGATCAGCTCGCCGCGCTCGTCGGCGAGGACCAGGCGGTCGGCGTCGCCGTCGAGCGCCACGCCGAGATGGGCGCCGTGCTCCAGCACCATGGCCTGCATGGCCTCGGGCGCGGTCGAGCCGCATTCGGCGTTGATGTTGAAGCCGTTGGGCTTGGTGCCGATCTCGACCACCTCGGCGCCCAGCTCCCACAGCACCTTGGGCGCCACGCTGTAGGCGGCGCCGTGCGCACAGTCGATCACGATGCGCAGGCCGCTCAGCGTCATCCCCTTGGGCAGGGTCGCCTTCAGCGCCTCGATGTAGCGCTCACGCGCGCCGTCCATGCGGACCGCGCGCCCCAGCAACTCCGGCGCCGCCAGACCTTCCTGGCCGTCGAGCATGCGCTGCTCGATCGCCAGCTCGATCTCGTCCGACAGCTTGTAGCCGTCCGGGCCGAACAGCTTGATGCCGTTGTCCTGATAGGGATTGTGCGAGGCCGAGATCATCACGCCGATGTCGGCCCGCAGCGAGCGGGTCAGCATGGCGACGCCGGGCGTCGGCAGCGGACTCAGCAGGATCACGTCCATGCCCATCGCGACGAAGCCGGCGGTCAGCGCCGGCTCGAGCATGTAGCCCGACAGCCGGGTGTCCTTGCCGATCACCACGCGATGGCGATGCTCGCCGCGGGTGAAGTAGCCGCCGGCCGCGAGGCCGAGCCGCAACGCCGTCTCGGCGGTCATCGGCGGTCGGTTGGCGGTGCCGCGAATGCCGTCCGTGCCGAACAGCTTGCGGGTGATGGCGGGCTTCGACAAGGGCAGCTCCCCGAAAAGGCGGTGTTGCCGGTCAATGTAGCGCGAAAGAGGTTAACACGCTTTTCCCCTCACGCGTGCCGGCCCGCCCCGGCGCGCGCTTGCGAGTCGCCGCCGGCAGGCAAAGCCTGCGCCGCTCCGACGCGCGTCGGAGCGGCGGCCGCTTGCAGTCGGCGACGATAGGCGCGCTCGACGGCCGGCACAATCTCGACCTTCGAGGGAGGGTCCGCCGCGGCATCCGCGGATGGCGCCGGACGCGGGCAAGGCTGCATACCGGGGGAGCCGGTCGCTTTCCTTCCGGCCATCCGGCTTATGCCTTTCGAGGAACGGATCCCGGCCTGCCCCGGCTCAATGGACGCCGACCGGGACGGCGACGATCGGCGTCGGCGGCGCGCGCAGATGCGCCGACAGGCGGTACTCGGCGCGGCGGATGGCGTGGCTCACCGCGAAATTGATCAGCAGGTAGATCGAGCCGGCAACGATGAAGATCTCCACCGGCGCGAAGGTCTTCGAGATGATGCTGCGGGCGATCCCGGTGACCTCCATCAGGGTGATGGTCGAGGCGAGCGAGCTGGCCTTCACCATCAGCATGATCTCGTTGCCGTAGGCGGGCAGCGCCTGGCGGATCGCGATCGGCAAGACGATCCGCCGGAACAGCAGCAGCCTGCCCATGCCGCAGGCGCGTGCCGCCTCGATCTGGGTGAACGGCACCGACTCGATGCCGCCGCGGATGATCTCGCTGGTGTAGGCGCCGGTATTGAGGGTGTAGGCGAGGATCGCGCACCAGAACGGCTCGCGCAGGAACGGCCAGAGAAAGCTGTCGCGGATCGCCTCGAACTGGCCGATGCCATAGTAGATCAGGAAGATCTGCACGAGCAGCGGCGTGCCGCGGAAGACGAAGACGTAGGCGTAGGCGAAGCCCGAGAGCGCCCGATAGGAGGAGAGCCGCATCAGCGCGAGGCCGACCGCGACGAAGATGCCCAGGAGCAGCGACAGGGCGACCAGCTCCAGCGTCAGGACGAGGCCGCCCAGCAGCTTCGGCGTGCTGTCCCACATCAGGGCGAAGTTCATGACGCCCGCCGCACGCCCCGGTTGGCCCAGCTCTCGGCGCGCTGGAAGCCGTGGTTCGAGAAGGTGGTCAGCAGCAGATACAGCACCGCCGCGACGACGTAGAACGTGAACGGCTGCCGCGTCGAGCCGGCGGCGATGTGCGCCTGGCGCATGATCTCGACGAGGCCGGTGACCGAGATCAGCGCAGTGTCCTTGAGGGTGAACTGCCAGACATTGCCGAGGCCCGGCAGAGCGAAGCGCGCCACCTGCGGCAACAGGATGCGGCGGAACATCAGCCGGCGCGGCATGCCGATGGCCTGCGCCGCCTCGATCTCGCCGCGCGGCACCGCCAGCACCGCGCCGCGGATCACCTCGGTCGCGTAGGCGCCGCAGATCGCGCCGATCGCGAGCGTGCCGATGGTGAAGGCGTTCAGCTCGACATAGCCGTGGTAGCCGAACAGCGCCGCCACGAACATCACGGCACCGCTGCCGCCGAAGAACAGGAGGTAGATGACCAGGAGCTCCGGCACGCCGCGCACCACCGTGGTGTAGCCCTCGGCGAGCCAGCGCGCCGGCGCGATCGAGGACAGCTTGGCGGCCGCGCCGAGCGCGCCGAACACCAGGCCCAGCGCCATGGACGACAGGCTGACCGCGAGCGTCATCGCCGCCGCCCGCAGCATCTCGTCGCCCCAGCCTTGGTCGCCGAAGCTCAGCAGCTCCATGGCGCGGATCCCGGCCAGGGCGGTGGGTCGGGCGAGGCCGCGGCCCGGCGCGCGGCCGCGCCCCGTGCGGCGAAGATCACGATGTCACGTCGAAGCCGAACCATTGCTGGGCCAGGCGGTTGATCGTGCCGTCCGCCTTGGCCTCGGCGATCGCCTTGTTGAACAACTCGGCCAGGTCGGTGTCCTCCTGCCGCAGACCCACGCCCACGCCCTTGCCGAACGGGCCGCCGTCGAAGCCCGGCCCTATCAGCGTGAAATCGGCGCCCTTCTCGGTCTGCATCAGCGGATACCAGTAGCTGGCCGAGGCGAGCGCCGCGTCAACCCGGCCGGCCTGCAGATCGAGATCGAGGTTCTCCTGGGTGTCGTAGCTGCGAATGTCGATCGCATCGCCCATGTACTGCTCCAGGAAATTGGCATGAATGGTGGCGACCTGGACGCCGACCGATTTGCCGTCGAGGAGCTCCTTCAGGGAATCGATCGCGGCCTGCTCCTGCTCGTCGACCTCGTCCAGGTTGGCCTGCTCGAGATCGGTCTTGTAGCTCGCCAGGTCGCTGTCCTTGAGGACCGCGAAATAGGCCGGCTCGGCGGCGTAGCCGTCGCTGAAGCTGATCACCTTCTTGCGCTCGTCGGTGATCGACATGCCGGCCATGATGGCGTCGTACTTGCCGGCGGTGAGCGCCGGGATGATGCCCTCCCAGTCCTGCGCGACGATCTCGCACTCGACCTGCATGCGCCGGCAGAGGTCGTTCGCCAGATCGATCTCGAAGCCGATCAGCTGGCCCGAGGAATCGGTCCAGTTCCAGGGCGGATAGGCGCCTTCGGTGGCGATGCGAACCGAACTCCAGTCCTTCGCCGTCGCCGTGCCGGCCGCTAGACTCATGGCCGCGGCGACGAGCGTGATCGCGGCATTGCGCACCATTGCTGCCTCCGTGATGATTTCTGCTTTTGTTCTCCCGGACGCCGTGCGCTGCGTCAAGAGCGGCGACGGTCTGGCGTCGGCGGCGCCGTGTGCGCTAAGCTCGACCTGCTGGGTGGAGCGGTCCGGCGATGGTCTGGAAGCGGAGGGCGATCGGGCTGGGCCTGCTGCTGGTCGGCGCACCAGCGCTGATCTGGGCGTTTGGCGTCGCCTTCTGGCTGGGGCTCGGCGTCGTCGGCCTAGCGCTGGTCGCCATCCTGTTGCCGGGCAGCGCGGACCGCCGGACTCATGTCGGCATGGTCGTGGGCTCGGTGTTCGTCGGGCTCGCGTTGCTCGAGGCTGGGCTCTGGCTCGCGGAGTGGGTCGCATCGGCGCCGATTCCCGAGTTCGTCGCGGCGCCCGGCCGGCTGCCCGTGCCGCCCGCGCTGCCGCCGGAGATCCGGATCAAGATCGAGCGCATGCAGGACGCTCTGATCATGCCGCCGGCCTGGCGCAAGCGCGACCTCGCCAAGATCCCCGGCACCGACCCCTTTGTCTGGCACGGCGTGCTGCACCAGATCGACGCCAACGGCATGCGCCGCGATGCGCCCTTCGCGCCCCGCGATCCGAGACGCTTCAGGATCGTCGCGGTGGGCGACAGCCTGACTTACGGCGAAGGGGTTGATGCCTACTGGGCCTATCCGGCGCAGCTCGAGCGGGCGCTGGCGACGGAGTTCCGCGTCGAGGTCCTCAATCTCGGCGTGCGCGGCTATGCCAGCGAGGACGTCCTGAACACGGTTCGGCGGTTCGTGCCGGCGCTCCACCCCGACCTCGTGATCTATGGCGTGTGCCTGAACGACTTCCTCGATAGCGGCGAGCAGCAGCAGGGTCCGCCATCGCTCCTGCCGCCCAAGCTGATGAAGATCCTGACCAGACGTAGCCGGGTGGTCCGGCTGCTCGAGGAGCGTTTCGACGCGCTGATGCGCAGGCTTGGCCTGCAGCCCGACTTCTACGCCGACCTGCTCACCGAACCGGACCGTCGCTACAGGCGCTTCGCCGCCGACGTCGCGGCGATGAACGCCGCGGTCACCGGCTGGGGTCTGCCGCCGATGCTAGCGATGGTGCTCGACCAAGGCCCGCGCTGGGACGGTCCCGGCCGGCAGCTGGCGCTGGTTGCCGAGCGCCGGCTGCGCGCCGCCGGGATCGAGACGGTGGCGAGCGAGGACTTCTATCGCCGCTACGACGGCAGAAACTTCCGGGTCAGCCGCTGGGAAGGGCATCCGAACGAGGAAGCGCACGCGACCTGGGCGAGCGAGCTGGCCGCAGCGGTACGGCAGCGGCCCGAGCTCGCGCCCTTCCGCAAGGTGGCCGACGTCGCCCGCCACGGGCCGCCGTGACGGCACGAGCGCGGCGCCGACCGCAGCAGGAGTTGAACTCGCCCGGGTTTCGGGCGACGATGGCGATCTTCAGCTGCGGGAGACCACCATGGCCGAACGTGACCTGAACCAGGACGTCGACGCGATCAAGACCGATCTCGACGCTCTGCGCAAAGACCTCGCGAACGTGCTCGAGACCATCAAGGGTACGGCCAAGAACCGCGCCGAATCCGAACTCGACGCGCTGCAGAAACGGCTGAACCAGATCGCCAGCGACGTGCAGGCGTCGGGCCGCGACAGCCTGCGCGCGGTCGAGAGTCAGATCGGCGAGAGGCCTCTCGTCAGCATCGCCGTCGCCTTCGCCGTGGGGCTGATGCTCGGGAAGCTGCTCGACCGGCGGTAGCGCCTTGATCCCGCTCCGAGACCTGGTGGGGCTGCTCGACCTGCCGCGCTTCAGCCCGGCGCGGCTGGCGCTCGCATTCGGCCTGCTGATCGTCGCCGTCGGGCTCGGCATCGCCGGCTTCATCGGCCTGCTGGACGCCCTCTATCTCGTGCTGCTGCTCTATGTCGGCCCGCCGGTCGCCAAGCTCGTGATCGGGCTTGCCCTGCTGCTACTGGCCGCTGTCCTGCTCCTGATCGCCCGGCGCCTGACCCGGCCTCTGCCGCCGCGCGCACGCGCTGCGGCCGACCGTGGCGCCGACGAAGCCCTCGCCTGGGTGCTGCGGCACCCCGGCCAGTCGGCCGTGCTCGCCGCCGTGGTCGGCTTCTGTGTCGGCGCACTGCCCGAAGCCCGCAAGGTGGTGAGCGACCTCGCCAAGACCCGGCGCTAGGCCATGCGCGACACGGCCGGCAGGATGCGTCGCGTGTGCGGCGCCGAGCGGAGCGCCTGATGCCGCCCGGCGCGCCGGCCCGCTGCGCGCTCGTGACTGGCGCCGCCCGGCGCCTCGGCCGGGCGATCGCCCGCGACCTCGCCGAGCACGGCTGGAACGTCGCCGTGCATCATCACAGCTCGGCGGACGAGGCGCACGCGGCCGTCCGCGAGATTGAGGCGAGCGGCCGTCGCGCGGTCGCGCTGCGCGCCGACCTCGCCAAGGAGGTGGAGGCCGCCGGCCTGATCGCGCGGGCGGCGCGCCGGCTCGGGCCGATCTCGCTGCTGGTCAACAACGCCGCGATCTTCGAGCACGACTTGCCGCTCACCGCCGACGCCGCCTCCTGGCAGCGGCACATGGCGATCAATCTTCGCGCGCCGCTGGTCCTGACCCAGGCGCTGGTCGCGCAGCTCCCCGCCGCCGCCGACGGCGAGGTGTCCGAGAAGGACACCGCCAACGTCGTCAACCTGATCGATCAGCGGGTGCTGAATCTCACCCCTCACTACACGTCCTACACCGTCTCCAAGGCCGGGCTGTGGGCGCTGACGCGGCATCTCGCGTTGGCGCTGGCGCCACGCGTACGGGTCAATGCGATCGGCCCCGGCATCGTCCTGGCGCCGCCCGGCGCCGACGAGCAGAGCGTCGACGCGATGCGCCGGGCGATGCCGCTGCGGCGCGGCGCCGGGGTCGAGGAGATCTGCGCCTGCGTGCGCTTCATCCTCGCGACCCCGTCCCTGACGGGGCAGATGATCGCGCTGGACGGCGGCCAGCACCTCGGTTGGCTGCACCCGGGTCAGGCCGGGCCGCGCGGCGACGGGCGCTGACGGCGCCGTTCCGTTGGCGCCGCCAGGCGAATTCGATCTAGCGCTCGCCCGAGCTCACAACCCCGCTCACGGCGAACTCGCCGGCGATCGCCGGTCCCTCCGGCGGCAGAAGTGCCCGTCGCGAGCTGGCCTTGCGCAGCCAGCTGGTGCAGGCCTCTGACGGCAGCGGCGCGCGGCTCATCAGTCCCTGCACCGCGGTGCAGCCGCGCCGCCGCAGGAAGGCGAGCTGCGCCGGATCGTCGACCGCCTCGGCAACGACCCGGAGGCCGAGCTCGCGCGCCAGCTTGATGATCGCGGCGACCAGCACGGCATGGCCGCGGGTGCCGGCGGGCTCGGCGCGCCGCCTCGGCCCGCCGTCCGCCGGAGCGGCGGCGGACGGCGCGTGATGCCA
>DASUGG010000065.1:0-2235 GCA_036274135.1 Geminicoccaceae bacterium | reverse complement strand
CGCGCTCCATCGCGCCGTTGCCGCCGGCGATCACGGCGGCGCTCAGGCCGTGGCTCGAGCGCGTGATCGTGCCGGCGAAGCCGTTGGTCGCCACGAGGGTCGTGCGGCTGCGTGACCAGCCGGCCTCGGCGCCCTCGGAATTGCTGATCTTGGGATGCGCGAGCGCCGCCTCCTCCGCCGCGCCCGCGAGGTCCGCCAGGGCCTCCACGCCAGGCTCGACGCCGTCGTCGAGATCGAGCTGCGGCAGCGCCGTCGCGACCTGCTCGGGCTCGGCGAGGCCGGCATACCGGTCCTCCGGCACGGCCTTGGCGATCGCCACCGCCTGCGCGACGAGACGGTCGAGCGCCGCGAGCTCGCCGGTCGAGACGATCGCCTGACGCCGGCCGACGAACAGCCGCAGCCCGAGGTCGTGGCTCTCGGCGCGCTCGACCTTCTCGAGCTTGCCGAGGCGCCAGGTCACCGCGAGGGCACCGCTCTCGACCAGCATCGCGTCAGCGGCATCGGCCCCCGCCTTCCTGGCGCGTTGCAGGAGGTCGCCGAGCAGATCGGTAGGCGGGCGGTGCATGGCTGTCGCTCCGGAGGGGTCGTGCAGGCACGTTGGCGTCTATATAGGGTGCCGGCGGCGACGTCACATCCCGGCCAGGCCGGCCGCGCGGTCGCTCATTCCTTGGCGCGCAGGTCGATGATGCGCCGGGCCTTGCCGAGCGAGCGGTCGATTCGGCCGGGCTCGACGACGCTGACCTTGCTCGTGATGCCGATCCGCGACTTGATGCGCTGGCCGAGATCGCGCCTTGCGGCGGCGCGGCTGACCTCGTCGGCGGCGGCGGGGCGGGCTTCGGCGACCACCGTCAGCTCGTCGAGCCGCTGCTCGCGCCGGACCTCGAGCAGGTAGTGCGGCGCGAGCCGGGGGTCGGCCAGGATCAGCTCCTCGACCTGGCTCGGGAACAGGTTGACGCCGCGGATGATCAGCATGTCGTCCGAGCGGCCGGTGACCCGCTCCATGCGCCGCATCGAGCGGGCGGTGCCCGGCAGCAGGCGGGTGAGGTCGCGGGTGCGGTAGCGCGTCACCGGCATGGCCTCCTTGGTCAGTGAGGTCAGCACCAGCTCGCCGCGCCGGCCGTCCGGCAGCACGGCGCCGGTCGCCGGGTCGACCACCTCCGGGTAGAAATGGTCCTCCCAGACGTGCAGGCCGTCCTTGCTCTCGATGCACTCGCTCGCGACGCCGGGGCCGATCACCTCGGACAGGCCATAGATGTCGAGAGCATCGAGGTCGAAGCACGCCTCGATCTCGGCGCGCATCGCCTCGCTCCATGGCTCGGCGCCGAGGATGCCGACCTTGAGCGAGCAGCGGCGGGGATCGAGGTTCTGGCGCGCGAACTCGTCGGCGATGGCCAGCAGGTAGGAGGGCGTGACCATGACGATGTCGGGGCAGAAGTCGATGATGAGCTGGACCTGGCGCTCGGTCATGCCGCCCGACATCGGCACCACCGTACAGCCGAGTCGCTCCGCCCCGTAGTGCGCGCCGAGGCCGCCGGTGAACAGGCCGTAGCCGTAGACGACGTGGACGATGTGGCCGCTGCGGCCGCCGGCGGCGCGGATCGAGCGGGCGCAGACCTCGGCCCAGGTCGCGACGTCGCGGCTCGTGTAGCCGACCACGGTGGGCTTGCCGGTGGTGCCCGACGAGGCGTGGATGCGCACGACCTGCTCGCGCGGCACGGCGAACATGCCGAAGGGATAGCTGCGCCGCAGATCGTCCTTGGTGGTGGTCGGGAACTTCGCGAGATCAGCGAGGCTGCGGAGATCGTCGGGATGCACGCCCGCCCGATCGAAGGCGCTGCGGTAATGCGCGACCTGGTGGTAGGCGTGGCGCAGGGTCGCGCGCAGGCGCTGCAGCTGCAGGGCCTCGATCTCGTCGCGCGATGCGATCTCGATCGGGTCCAGCTCGTGCCGCTCGGGTGGCCGCGTTCTCATCTCGTGCCGAGAGCCTTCGACCGGGGGCCTTCGCGCTCACGGCGCCGGCGGCACGATCGCGCCGCGGACCTCGTAGGCCTGACCCCGGAACAACGCCACGATCGCGCCATCGGTCCGGCGCACCTCGACATCATAGACGCCGGTGCGGCCGCTGCGACTCTGTTCGCATGCCGCGGCGATCAGGACGTCGCCGGCGTGCGCCGGCGCGATGAAGCTGATCTGGCAGCCGAGCGCCACGGTGGCGCGGTTGCCGGCATTGCAGGC
>DASUGG010000064.1:0-16672 GCA_036274135.1 Geminicoccaceae bacterium | reverse complement strand
CTCGACCTGCCGCGCGAGGACATCCTGTTCTTCGGCACGCCGCATCCGCGCGAGGTCAGCGTCAACAGCACGCGGGTGACCGGCGTGCTCGGCACCGACGTGTTCGACTGGAGCTACGCCGAATGGCAGAGCCGGCGTCAGCTGCGCCAGATCGTTCGCTTCCTGCGGCAGCGCGTGCCGGGCTTCGAGCATGCCTACCTGGTGCAGAGCGGCGTCCATGTCGGCGTGCGCGAGTCCCGCCGCATCCTCGGCGACTATCGGCTGACCGCCGAGGACGTGCTGAGCGCGCGCCGGTTCGACGACGTGATCGCCCGCGGCGCCTACCCGGTCGACATCCACAATCCGAAAGGCAGCGGCACCGTCCTGAAGCGGCTGCCGGAGGGCGCGGCCTACGACATTCCGCTGCGCTGCCTGCTGCCGGCGGGGATCGACAACCTCGTCGTCGCCGGCCGCTGCCTCTCGGGCAGCCACGAAGCGCACTCCTCCTACCGCGTGATGCCGATCGCGATGGCGACCGGGCAGGCGGCCGGGGTCTGCGCCGCGCTCGCCACCCGCCGCCACGCCCCGCCGCGCGCGGTCCCGGCCCGCGAGGTCCAGGCCGAGCTCGTCCGCCAGGGCGCCGACCTGCACGGCCCCGCCTGAGCGCCGCGACGGCCTACCCCTTCGCGGCGAGGCGGCGGAGCGCGTCCGGCTGCAGGCTGAGGGTCACCACGCGCTCCTCGCGGGCGCCGATCCGGCGGTAGAAAGCGCGGCCGGCATGGTTCGCGTCGTGCGCGTTCCAGAACAGATAGCAGCCGCCGTCGGCTTCGCAGGCGCGCGCCACCGCGGCCATCAGCGCCCGGCCGACGCCGCTTCGCCGCGCGTCCGGCACGACGTAGAGATCCTGGAGATAGAGGCCTCTGGCGGCGTGCTCGGTGTCGTAGCTCGGGTAGAACAGGGCATAGCCGAGCGCCCGGCCGGCGTCCTCCGCGAGCAGCACGCGAAACCGCGGCCGCTTGCCGAAGCCGTCGGCAAGCAGGTCCGCGGCCGTCAGCTTGGCGTCGCTCCGGCCGTTTTCCCGCTCGAAGCGGTGGACCAGGCGCACCACCGCGGCCGCGTCGTCGACCGCCGCCTCGCGAACCGTCGCCGCCATCAGTCGACGAACTGGCCCAGGCGCACCGCGGTGAGGCCCGGCACGAGGCGGCGCGACGGCATGATGAGGATGCAGCGGTCGTAGGGCGTCCGGATCGGCGTCGCGCCGTCATAAGCGATGATCGTGCCGGCCTCGGCGATGATCTCCAGCCCCTGAAAATCGCGGGTAAAGCGAAACGGCCCGCCGTTCACCGTGATCGCGTCGGTGACCTCGACGAGCTGCTGCGGCGACAGCGCGGGCGGTGGGCACAGGCCGTCCAGCAGCGCCGGCTCGACCAGCTCCAGCGCCTCGAGGAAACGGCGGCAGGTGGCGATCGCCACGTCGATGCTGCCGCGCGCCCAATGCTGGCCGCATTCCACCAGCATCGCCGCGCGCGGGCTCGCAGGATCACCGAAGGCGCCGAAGTCGCGCATGCGGGCGCCGTTGCTGTGGCCGCGGTCGGCGACCACGAGGTCCGGAAAGCCCATCCTCGCCGCGAGCCGCCGGCCCTTGTCGCAGAGCCCGCACAGCAGCAGCGGCCGCGACGGCAGCTGCATCGAGTGCAGGTCGAGGAGCCAGTCGGCGCTCTCGATCAGCGGCCGCAACTCGCGCGCCCGCTTCAGCTCGCGCGACCGGCGCGGCCCGTCGAGCGTCGCCGCATCCCACAGCCGGTTGAGATCCTCGTCCAGATAACGGGTCGATTTCGGCTGCGCCGGATTGAAGCGGCGATAGGCCTCGGCGTTGACGAAGGCCAGCGACAGACGTCCCGTGCGCGGTCGGATGCCGCTTTCGAGCAGCCGCAGCAGGGCCCAGGCGCCGCACAGCTCGTTGCCGTGCACCAGGGCCGTGATCACGGCATGCGGCCCCGCCCTGCCGCTGTCCAGCTGCACCACGTACGGCACGCCGGCGCTGCCGCCGGCATAGGCCGAGATGTCCGGAGCGTCGATCTCGACCGGGGGCTCGCTCATGCCGTGCGGCCCGCACGGCCTGACGGTGACGGCAGAGGCTCGGCTCGTAGCACGGACACCTCACATGCGGCAGCGTGTCTTCGGCGACTATAGGCCGCGGTCCCGAGGCTGTCATGCTTCGGCCGCCCGTCAATTCCCCGTGTGACCGCTGGCCAAGCGTCGCACGCCGGTCATATTCATGAGCTGGATGGGTTGGTCGGCGCCGCCCGGGTCGGGTCGCGCCCCCGATCGGGAGATGGCGTCATGCACGCAGATCGATGCCGCGACCGCAGCGTGGCGCGCCGGCGCCACATCCCTGCGACGGCACGGCTGATCGCCGCCCTTCTGCTGCCGGCGGCCCTTCCCTGCCCGGCGCTCGGCCAGAGCGCCGGGCAGGCGACGCTCAAGGGCGTGGTCGAGATCGACGCCGTGGTCCCCCGCGATGCGCGCACGGCCGGCTCGCTCGGCACCGAGCGGGTAGGCACGGGCGTGGTCATCGACAGCAGCGGCCTGATCGTGACGATCGGCTATCTGATCCTCGAGGCGAGCGAGGTGACGGTCTCGGCCGAGGGTGTCGAGGCGGTGCCGGCGACGGTCCTGGCCTACGATCACGAAAGCGGCTTCGGCCTGATCCGCGCCAATCAGCCCCTCAAGGTTCCGCCGGTGGCGCTCGGCAACTCCACGGCGCTGCGGCTGATGCAGCCGCTGCTGGTGGTGAGCCATGCCGGCGAGGTCGATGCCACCGGCGTCTATCTGGTCGACCGGCGCGAGTTCGCGGGCTATTGGGAATACCTGCTCGAGAACGCCTTGTTCACCTCGCCGCCGCATGCCCAGTTCGGCGGCGCCGCGCTCATCGACGAGGAAGGCCGGCTGGTCGGGATCGGCTCGCTGTTCGTCAACGACGCCGGGCGGCAGGGCCGACTGGTGCCCGGCAACATGTTCGTGCCGATCGACGGGCTGAAGGCCATCATGGCCGATCTTCTGAGCCGCGGCCGGCGGGCCGAGCCCGGGCGCCCCTGGCTCGGCCTCACCCTCGAGGAGCATCGCGGCCGGGTATTCGTGACCAAGGTGTCGCCGGACGGCCCCGGCGAGGCCGCCGGGCTCCGGCCGAACGACATGATCCTCGGCGTCGGCGGCGTGCAGGTCGAGAGCCTCGGCGACCTCTACCGCAAGCTCTGGGGCCGGGGCGACGCAGGGGTGGAGGTGCCGCTCGACGTGCTGCGCGGGATCGAGGTCAGGCCCGTCGTCGTCGAGTCGGGCGACCGTTACCGCTATCTGCGCCTCAATCCGACCTATTAGGCGCGCGCTCTCGCGGCTTCAGAACAGGCCGAGCAGCCGATAGCCGAGGAGCCACAGCGGCGCCAGCCCGAGCTGCGCCCGCCCGCCGCCGGCAGCGCCCAGCGCGTGCAGCGCTCTGAGCTGGCGGCCGACCAGCACGCCCGGCAGAAGGGCCGGCAAGGCGCGGCCCGGCACCCGGCGCCGCAGGCGGCGCGCCTCGCGCAGATGCTCGCGCGCCTGGCCGGCCAGCTCGCCGATCGCCGGCGCGAACGCCGTCGGCGAGGTGGCTTCCTGCAGCGCCGCGGGCGCGAGGCCGTGCCGGCCGAGCAGCTCCTGCGGCAGGAACGCCGCCCGCCGGCGGCTCAGGTCGATCTCGCGCAGAAGGTCCGCCAGGCCGATCGCGAGTCCGACCCGGCGTCCCGCATCGCGGGCCCGCTGATCGCGCACCCCCAGCAGATCCAGGGCGACGAGGACCGGGCCCGAGCTGGTCGCGGTGAGATGCTGCTCCAGGGCCGCGACCGTCTCGGGTGCGGCCTGCTCGAGCTCGCGCTCGCGCGCGTCGATCGCGAGCTCGAGGCTTGGTCGCGAAGGCTCGATGCGGCCCCAGGCCTGCTGCAGCGACTGCGCCACGGGATGCGCCGGCGCCGGGCGGCCGGCGGCGATCGCATCGAGCGTGTCCCGCCACCACTGGAACCGGATCAGCCCGGCCATCGGCTCGCTCACGACATGGCGCACCTTGGCGATCTCGTGGTCGAACGCATACAGGCCGAACAGGGCCGGGCGGATGCCGGCCGGCGCGAACAGCGTCGCGACGTAGCGTCCCGGCGACTGGTCCCGCACCAGGGCGGCGCAGTAGGAGAGCGACGCGCTCGCCCGGCCGCTCATCCGGCCCCGCCCGACCGCCGGGCCGCGACCCGAGCCCGGTTTGCCGCGCCCACCCGACCGTCCATGCTCTCCTTCCGACTGGGTATGCGAGATATGGGGACCCGCGGCGAGGTGTCGAGCGGCGCGCCCCGGCACACGACGCCGGTGCGACGCGCCTGCGCCTGCGCCGCCGCCCCGGGCCGCCGGAACTCGGCTTCGTCATCGCCGTTTGCATTCGGCGAGCCAACCACGTATCTAGCGGGGCATTGAATCCCGCTCCCGCGGCGGGACTTCGAGCACCGCTCTGCTGGCACAATGCGAGGCGAGGACCCCCCATGGCATTCGAACTCCCTGACCTGCCCTATCCCTACGAGGCGCTCGAGCCCTACATGTCGTCGCGGACCTTGCGTCTGCATCACGACAAGCATCACCAGACCTACGTCACCAACCTCAACAACCTGATCGGCGACACGGATCTGGCGAAGGCTTCGCTCGAGGAGATCGTACGGGCGGCGGCGAAAGACCCGAGCAAGGCCGGAATCTTCAACAATGCGGGCCAGCACTGGAACCACGTGCTGTTCTGGAAGGTCATGAAGCGGGGCGGCGGCGGCGCGCCGGGCGGCGAGCTGGCCCGGCGGATCGACGACGCGTTCGGCAATCTCGAGGCGTTCAAGGAGCAGTTCAAGACCGCCGCGGTGACCCAGTTCGGCAGCGGCTGGGCCTGGCTCGCTCTGGACGGCGACACGCTCAAGGTGACGAAGACGCCGAACGGCGCCAATCCGCTGGTCGACGGCATGACGCCACTGCTCGGCATCGACGTCTGGGAGCATGCCTATTACCTGGACTACGAGAATCGCCGCCCGGAGTACGTCGCCGCGTTCCTGAACCACCTGGTCAACTGGGAAGCGGTCGAGGCGAACCTGCAGCAGGCGCTCTGATCCGCCTGCCCGTGATCGGGTCGCCGCGGCGACCCCAAGCGAACCGTCGACAACCGAAAGGAGGGAACTGCACGCATTCGGGGGCGACCCGAGGAGAAAGGTGATGATCCTGATGCCGCTGCCGCGGACGCTGGCCGTCTCGGCGATCGTGCTGGCGACGGGCTGCGCCGGCACCACTACGGGCCTCGGCAAGCGACATCTCGAGGTTCAGACCAGGATGACGGACACCATCTTCCTCGAGCCGGTCGCCGCCGACGAGCGCACGATCCTGGTCCAGGTGCGCAACACCTCGGACCAGCCCGACTTCGACATCCAGGCCGCCGTCGCGGCCGCGATCGCCGAGCGCGGCTATCGCGTCGTCGACCGGCCGGAGGCGGCGCACTATCTGCTCCAGGCGAACGTCCTGCAGGTCGGCCGGACGTCGCCGACCGCGGCCGAGCAGACCTTCGCGGGCGGCTTCGGCGGCACGCTGATCGGCGGCGCGGCCGGCGTCGCCGGCGCGCGCATCGCCAGCGACGACACACGCGCGCTGATCGCCGGCGGCCTGGTCGGCGCCGCCACCTCGAGCGTCGTCGACGCGCTGATCGAGGACGTCACCTACACCATCATCACCGATGTGCAGATCTCGGAGCGGGCCGGCGAGGGCGTGGTGGTCACCGAGCGGCTCGAGCAGAACCTGCGCCAGGGCACCGGCGCAAGGATCATCTCGGCGACCCAGATCCACGACTGGAAGCGCTACCAGACGCGGATCATGAGCACCGCCAACCGCGCCAACCTCGACTTCGAGGATGCCGCGCCGGAACTCGTCGACGGCCTGACCCGCTCGATCGCCGGCATCTTCTGAGCCGGGAGCCCGCCGCGCGGCCTTGCGGCCGGCGCCGATCGGCGGTTCGATGCGGTGTCGACGGCGCGCGAAGCCTGCCGGCGGCGCGCAGCCCGACGAACGATCGCGAGGAGGTGAGCATGGCCGACGACCAGAAACCCCGGGGGCCAATAGCGATCGACAGCGTGCCCTGGAGCAGCTGGAGCCACGGCGTGCGCTTCGCGAGCCGCTATCGCGTGCTCTCGGATACGCGCAAGGACGGGCGCAAGATCGGCGTCGCGTACGAGGAGCTGCCGCCGGGCAGGCAGTCCGTCCCGTTCCACTACCATCTGCTCGAGGAGGAGCACATCATCGCGCTCGAAGGCGCGGCGACGCTGCGCCTCGGCGACGAACGCTACCGCATCAGGGCCGGCGACTATGTCGGGTTCCCGGCGGGCCAGCGCGCAGGCCATTGCCTGATCAACGACGGCGATTCCCCCTTCCGCTTCCTCATGATCGGCGACCGCCAGCCGAACGAGGTCTGCGTCTATCCGGACTCCCGCAAGGTGCTCGTCGCGGCGCTCGATCGCGCGGTCTTCCGCGACGGCGAGCGCCTCGACTATTGGGACGGCGAACCGGCCGACGAGCCCGTCGTTCCGGTGCCGTAGCGAGACGGAAGCCGATCGTACGGCCCCTCCCGAGGGCCGCCACGCGGGGTCCAGCCGAGGCTAGCCGCGGCGCACGGTCTCACTGGCGTCGTCGAGGCCGAGCAGGCTCGCATTGCCGCCGATCGCCGCGGTGTTGACGCTCACCGTGCGCTCGGTCGCGAAGCGGGGCAGATAATGCGGGCCGCCGGCCTTCGGCCCGGTGCCGGACAGCCCCTCGCCGCCGAACGGCTGCACCCCGACGACCGCGCCGATCATGTTGCGATTGACGTAGAGATTACCGACGCGCGCGCGGGCGATCACGTGCTGCACGGTGTGGTCGACGCGGCTGTGCACGCCGAGCGTCAGGCCGTAGCCGGTGGCGTTGACCGCATCGATCATCGCGTCCAGCCGGTCGCCGGCGTAGCGCACGACGTGCAGGATCGGGCCGAAGACCTCGCCCGGGAGCTGATCGATGCGCTCGATCTCGAACGCCTGCGGCGCGAAGAAGCAGCCGCGCTCGAGGTCGCGGTCGAGCGTCAGGCCGCGGATCAGGCGCGCCTCGCGCTGCATGCGCGCCGCGTGGTCGGCGAGGCGCTGGCGCGCAGGCTCGTCGATCACCGGGCCGACATCGGTCGCGAGCAGCCCCGGATCGCCGATCCGCAACTCGTCCATGGCGCCGGCGAGCATGCGCTCGACGCGCGGCGCGATGGCATCCTGCAGGCAGAGCACGCGCAGCGCCGAGCAGCGCTGGCCGGCCGAGCGGAACGCCGAATCCAGCACGTCGGCGACCACCTGCTCGGGCAGCGCCGAGGAATCCACCAGCATGGCGTTCTGGCCGCCGGTCTCGGCGATCAGCGGCACGATCGGCCCCTCCTTGGCGGCGAGCGCGCGGTTGATGACGCGGCTCACCGCGGTCGAGCCGGTGAACGCGACGCCGGCAATGCCGGCAGCCGCGACCAGCCGCTCGCCCACCGCAGCACCGCCCGGCAGCATCAAGAGCGCATCCTCCGGGACGCCGGCGCGATGCAAGAGGCGCACGGCCTTGGCGGCGATCATCGGCGCCTGCGGGGCAGGCTTGGCGATCACCGCATTGCCGACCGCGAGCGCCGCCGCCACCTGGCCCGTGAAGATCGCGAGCGGGAAGTTCCACGGGCTGATCGCGGCGAACACGCCGCGCCCGTGCAGGCGCAGCAGGTTGCTCTCGCCGGTTGGTCCGGGAAGCTCGCGGTGCTCGAGCCGGCCCGCCTCGGCGGCGTAATAGCGCAGAAAGTCCACCGCCTCGCGCAGCTCGGCCGCGGCATCCACCAGAGTCTTGCCGCCCTCGCGCACGCACCACGCCATGAGCTCCGTGCCGTGCTCCTCGTACAGGTCGGCGGCGCGCGCCAGACAGTCGCAACGCCGCGCCACCGGCGTCCGGTCCCACCGCGCGAAGCCGGCCTGCGCCACCGCGAGCGCCCGCTCGACGTCCGCATCGGTCGCCGCGACCACCGCACCGATCACGGAGGAGCGATCGCTCGGATCGAACAGCTGCCGCGCCGGCGCCCGGGCTGCCGGATGGGTGGGCGCCGCCACCAAGTCGGGCCGGAAGCCCTCGTTCATCGCGTGCGCGAGATCCTCGAGCGCCTGCGGGTCGCGCAGATCGATGCCCCTGGCGTTGGGGCGGTCCGGCCCGTAGAGGTCACGCGGATCGACGATCCTGGGATGCGGCGTGCCGCCGAGCTTCGCCAGGCGCAGCACCGGATCCTCGACGAGGCGCTCGATCGGGACGGCGTCGTCCATGATCTGGTTCACGAACGACGTGTTGGCACCGTTCTCGAGGAGCCGGCGCACCAGATAGGGCAAGAGGTCGTGATGGCTGCCGACCGGCGCGTAGACGCGGCACGCGATCGCGGCGCCGGCGCCGGCCGCCGGCTCGGCCAGAGAGCCGTAGAGGGCCTCCACCATGCCGTGCAGGCGCTGGAACTCGAGGTCGCGCCGGCCGCCGGCGAGATCGACGATGCTCGCGATGGTGTGGGCGTTGTGGGTCGCGAACTGCGGATAGAAGGCGTCGCCGCCGTCGAGCAGCCGGCGGGCGCAGGCGAGGTAGGAGACGTCGGTCGCGAGCTTGCGGGTCAGCACGGGGTAGCCGAGGCCCAGCTCCTGGGCGCGCTTGATCTCGCTGTCCCAGTAGGCGCCCTTGACCAGGCGCACCGGAATCCGCCGGCGATGCCGCCGCGCCAGATCCCGCAGCCAGGCGACGACGTGGATCGCGCGCTTCTGATAGGCCTGGACGGCGAGGCCGATGCCGTCCCAGCCGGCGAAGTCCGGCAGCGCCAGCAATTGCGCGAACAGATCGAGCGAGGGCTCGAGCCGGTCCGCCTCCTCGGCATCGATGGTGACGGCGATGTTGCCGGCCCGTGCCCGGCCCGCCAGCGCGACCAGGCGCGGCAGCAGCTCGGCGGGCAGGCGGCGGTGCTGCGCCAGCTCGTAGCGCGGGTGCAGCGCCGAGAGCTTGATCGAGACGCCCGGCCGCGCCATCAGCTCGTCGCCGCGCGCGGTCGCGACGATCGCGTCGACGGCATGCGCGTAGGCCTGCTGATAGCGCTCGGCGTCGGCCATGGTGCGCGCCGCCTCGCCCAGCATGTCGTACGAGTAGCGGTAGCCGCGGCCCTCCGCCTCGTCGGCGCGCGCGATCGCCTGCTCGATGGTCTGGCCCAGGACGAAGTGCTGGCCCAGCATCCGCATGGCCTGCAGCAGCGCCGTCCGCACCACCGGCTCGCCCAGGCGATGCACGAGGCGCGCGAACCCGGAGACGACGCCCTGCTCGTCGAGGTCGACCTGGACGAAGCGTCCGGTCAGCATCAGCCCCCAGGTCGAGGCGTTGACCAGCAGGGAGCCGCTGCGGCCGAGATGGCGGGCCCAGTCGCCGGCGCCCAGCTTGTCGCGGATCAGGCGGTCGGCGGTGTCCGGGTCGGGGATGCGCAGCAGCGCCTCGGCGAGGCACATCAGCATCACGCCCTCGGGCGTGCTGAGGCCGTATTCGTGCAGGAAGACCTCGATGCCGAGCCGGTCGCCGCGGGCGTCGCGGACCCGCCGCGCCAGCTCCGCGGCGCGCGCCTGGACGCGTGCGCGCCGCTCCTCGTCGAGGGCCGCCTCCGCGAGCAGCCGCGCGACGCAGGCGGTCTCGTCGGCACGGTAGGCCGAGCGGATCGCGGCACGCAGCGGGTCCGGGTCGAGGGCCGGACGATCGTCGAGGATGGGCGCGGGCATGCTGCGATCCCCCTGCCCGGTCGGATCACCCGTGCACGCCGGCGCAGGCAGGCGCGCGCCGACGGACGTCACCCGAACAGGCCGGGCACCATCCTACGCCCGTTCCCCTCGTGTCGCCTATGCCGCGGCCTACGATCGGCCGGCGGCATATCGCGCCGCGGAGGGCTCAGCCGGCCGCCGCCTCCTCGGCGACGGCGCCGAGCCGGCGATGCGCGACGCCGCTCGCCCGGCGCGCCGCCTCCAGCCGTTCCTCGGCGATCCGGTCCGCGATCTCGTGCGGCGCGCGTCCGTCCCGCTCCGAGCGCTCGAAGATCTCGGCGAGCGTGGTCTCGATCGTCGCGACCTGCGCCAGCGCCCGGGCGCGGTCGTAGCCGCCCGGCCGCAGCTCCTGCGCGATATTGATCAGGCCGCCGGCATTGATCACGTAGTCCGGCGCGTACAGGATGCCGCGTGCGTGCAGCGCCGCGCCGTGGCGCGGCTCGCGCAGCTGGTTGTTGGCCGCGCCGGCGACGATGTCGCAGGACAGCTCGGGCAGGGTCTGATCGTTGATAATGCCGCCGAGCGCGCAGGGCGCGAACACCTCGGCGTCGACGCCGACGATCTCGTCGCAGCCGACCTGCCGGGCACCGAGCTGCCGTGCCCGGCGCGCCGCCCGCTCGGCGTCGAGGTCGGCGACGGTCAGCTGCGCCCCTTCCGCCGCCAGCAGCGTCGCCAGATTGCCGCCGACATGCCCCAGCCCCTGGATCGCCACCCGAATGCCTTGCAGCTCGTCGCGGCCGAAGCGGTGCCTGACCGCCGCCTTGATGCCGAGCAGCACGCCGCGGGCCGTGACCGGCGACGGATCGCCGCTGCCGCCCTTGGAGCGCCCCAGCACATAGGGCGTCTCCTGCCCGGCCCAGTCCATGTCGGTCGGGTTCGTGCCGACGTCCTCGCCGGTGTAGTACGCGCCGCCGAGGCTGTGGATCGCCCGGCCGAGCGCCCGGAACAGCGCCTCGGAGCGCAGCGTCGCGGGATCGCCGATGATCACGGTCTTGCCGCCGCCGAAGGGCAGGTCGGCCATCGCCGCCTTGTAGGTCATGCTCCTGGACAGCCGCAGGACATCGGTCAGCGCCTCCGCCTCGCTGGCGTAGGGCCAGAAGCGACAGCCGCCCACGGCAGGCCCGAGCGTCGTATCGTGAATCGCGACGATGGCCTCCAGGCCACTGGCGCGATCGTGGAAGAACACTACCTGCTCGTGATCATCGAAAGCAGGCGAGGAAAAGACATCCATCTCCGTCTCCAAGCGCACCGCCACGCGACATCGCTCGACGCCCGTGACGACATCGGCTTCGCCTTGGATCCCGTTACCGGTTTGGGAGGCTATGTAGAAATGGTTAACAAATCTTCAACTTGAAGTTCATTCCCACGCGCTCGCCGTGAGCACGGATCTCATGCAGCAGTGAGCGCGAAGTCGCTCGCGATCATCTTGCCGAACCATCATTGCTCACCAAAAAGATGGATCGCGGGCGGGAAAGATCAAGTCCCGGCGGGGTCGCGCGCGAGGACGCGACGGCAGGACGGACGCGCTGTGCTTCAGTGACTGCCGATTGCTTCGAAGTCGATCAGGATCATCCCTTCCTCGACTTGATCACCCTCGCGAAAGTGAAGCTGCACGACCCTGCCGTCGGCCGGCGCGCTGATCGTGTGCTCCATCTTCATGGCCTCGAGAACCAGCAACGGCGCGCCGCGCGCCACGCGCTCGCCGGCCGCCACCGCCTGCCGCACGATCTTTCCCGGCATCGGCGCGCTCAGCGCGCCGTCGGCCTCGTCCTCGGCTGCGGCGAGGGTCAGCGGGTCGCGTCGATCGATCCGGACATGGCCGGAGCCGGTGAACAGATGCAGCTGCTCGCCGCGCTCGACGACCGCCGCATGCGAGGCCTCGCCGTCGAGCCACACGGCGAGGCCGTCCGGCCGGATCGCGGCGCGCGCGGCGATCTGCCTGCCGTCGATCCCGAGCAGCCAGCCGGCGCCGTCGACCCGCGCCTCGACCTCGACGGTCCGCTCCCCCTGGACGAAGCGCAGGGTCTGATGCGCGGTGTCGTTGAGCCGCCAGCCGTCGACCCGATGCCAGGGCGAATGGCGATCCGGGCGGTGCGCCGCCAGCGTCGCGGCCTGCTCCTGCTGCCGACCGAGGATCCAGAGGCCGGCGATCGCCAGGAGGTCGTCGCCTGCCGCGTCGGCCGGCGCGAGCAGACGCTCCTTGGCGCCCTCGAGATAGCCGGTGTCGACGCCGCCGGCGGCGAACTGCGGGTCGCGCGCGATTCGCAGCAGGAAGTCGAGATTGCTTGCCGGCCCCACCACCTGCGTGGCCGCCAGCGCCGCCGCGAGGCGTCGCAACGCGGCCGGCCGATCGGCGCCGTGCGCCACGATCTTGGCCAGCATCGGGTCGTAGAACGGGCTCACGCTATCGCCCTGCGCGACGCCCGTGTCGATGCGCAGGCCCGGGCTCTCGGCCGGAAAGCGCAGATGCTCCAGGCGGCCGGTCGACGGCAGGAAGCCCCTGGCCGGGTCTTCGGCGTACAGGCGGACCTCGATCGCGTGGCCGTGCAGCGAGATCCGGTCCTGCCCGAGCGGCAGCGGCTCGCCCGCCGCGACCTTGAGCTGCCATTCCACCAGATCCTGCCCGGTGACCAGCTCGGTGACCGGATGCTCGACCTGCAGGCGGGTGTTCATCTCGATGAAGAAGAAGCCGCCGTCCGCCATCAGGAACTCGACCGTGCCGGCGTTGACGTAGCCGATCGCCCGCGCCGCCTTGATCGCGTGGTCGCCGAGCGCGCTGCGCTGCGCCGGCGAGAGGCCCGGCGCCGGCGCCTCCTCGACCACCTTCTGGTGGCGCCGCTGCACCGAGCAGTCGCGCTCGAACAGGTGCACGATGTGGCCGTGCCGGTCGCCGAAGACCTGCGCCTCGACATGGCGCGGTCGCGGCAGCCAGCGCTCCAGCAGGACACGGTCGTCGCCGAACGCGGATGCCGCCTCGCGCCGCGCGCCCTCGAGCGCCGCGGCGAAGTCGGCAGGGTCGGCGACGACCCGCATGCCCCGGCCGCCGCCGCCGGCCGCCGCCTTGATCAGCACCGGAAAACCGAGCGCTCGCGCCGCCTCGAGCAGCGCCGCGCCGTCCTGGCTGGCGCCGTCATAGCCCGGGACCAGCGGCACCCCGGCCTGTGCCATCAGCGCCTTGGCGCGATCCTTGGCACCCATCGCCTCGATGACATCGGCGGGCGGCCCGATGAAGGCCACGCCCGCCGCGGCGCAGGCGCGGGCGAACGCCGGGTTCTCGGAGAGGAAGCCGTAGCCCGGATGGATGGCCTCGGCGCCGGCGCGCGCCGCGGCCTCGAGGATCGCATCGATGCGCAGATAGCTCTCCGCCGCGGGCGGCGGTCCGATGCGGATCGCATGGTCGGCCAGCGCGACGTGGCGCGCGTCCCGATCGGCATCCGAGTAGACCGCGACCGAGCGGATGCCCAGCCGGCGCAGCGTGCCGATGATGCGACAGGCGATCTCGCCCCGATTGGCCACCAGGACCGAATTGAACATTCAGGCGACCCAGCCGGGCCTGCGCTTCTCCAGGAACGCGCCGAGGCCTTCGCGCGCTTCCGGCGCGACGCGCAGCGTCGCGATCCGCCGCGCCGTGTCGTCGATCAGCGCCTGGTCGATCGGCCGGCCCGCGAGGTCGCGCGCCAGCCGTTTGGCGGCGGCGATGGCGTGCGGGCCGCCCTTGAGGAGATGGCTCACGACCTCCTCGACGGCCGCGTCGAGCCGCTCCGGCGGCACGACCTCGTGCACGAGGCCGATCCGGGCGGCGTGCGCCGCCGAGATCCGCTCGCCGGTCAGCATCAGCCGACGGGCCTGACGGACGCCGACCGCGGCTATCACATAGGGGCCGATCACCGCGGGGATGATGCCGAGACGCACCTCGGTGGTGCCGAACACCGCCTGCTGGCTCGCGATCGCGACGTCGCAGCACGCCACCAAACCGGTGCCGCCGCCCAGCGCAGCACCGTTCACCCGCGCCACGGTCGGCCTGGGAAGCTCGTTCAACGTCTTCATCAGACCCGCCAAAGCTTTGGCGTCGCGCAGGTTCTCGGCTTCGTCGTAGGTGGCGGTGCGACGCATCCAGTTGAGATCCGCGCCCGCCGAGAAGCTGCTGCCGGCACCCGTCAGCACCACGGCGCGCACGCCGTCGTCGCGGGCCAGATGCTCCAACGCGTCAGTCAACTCCGCGATCTGCCGGTCGTCGAACGCGTTGTGGATCTCGGGCCGGTTCAAGGTGAGCCACACGACGCCGCCGTCGCGCTGCTCACGCAGACAGGAGAGTTGTGTCATCGGTCACATCCGGAACACGCCGTAGCGGGTGGACTCGATCGGCGCGTTGAGGGCGGCCGCAAGGCCTAGCGCCAGCACATCGCGAGTCTGCAAGGGATCGACGATGCCGTCGTCCCAGAGCCGCGCGCTCGCATAGTAGGGATGGCCCTGGGCCTCGTACTGCGCGGCGATCGGCGCCTTGAAGGCGGCCTCCTCCTCGGCCGGCCAGGTCGCGCCGGCGCGCTCCAGGCCGTCGCGCCGCACCTGCGCCAGCACGCTCGCCGCCTGCTCGCCGCCCATCACCGAGATGCGCGCGTTCGGCCACATCCACAAGAAGCGCGGGCTGTAGGCGCGGCCGCACATGGCGTAGTTGCCGGCACCGAAGCTGCCGCCGATGATCACCGTGAGCTTGGGCACGCGCGCGCAGGCGACCGCGGTCACCATCTTGGCGCCGTCCTTGGCGATGCCGCCCGCCTCGTATTTGCGGCCGACCATGAAGCCCGTGATGTTCTGCAGGAAGAGCAGAGGGATGCCGCGCTGGGCGCAGAGCTGGATGAAATGCGCGCCCTTCTGCGCCGATTCGCTGAACAGGATGCCGGCATTGGCGACGATGCCCACCGGATAGCCGTGCAGATGGGCGAAGCCGGTCACCAACGTCGGCCCGAACCGCGCCTTGAACTCGTCGAACTCCGAGCCGTCGACGATCCGGCCGATGATCTCCCGGACGTCGTAGGGCTGGCGGATGTCGCGCGGCACGATGCCGTAGAGCTCCTGCGGGTCGAGCCGCACGTCGCGCGGCTCGCGGGTATCGAGCGCGGCGTGGCCGGTCTGGTTGAGATGGCCGACGATCCGGCGCGCCAGCGCCAGCGCATGATCGTCGTCCTGGGCGAAATGGTCGGCGACGCCGGAGATGCGGGTATGTAGGTCGGCACCGCCCAGCTCCTCGGCGCTGACCTCCTCGCCCGTCGCGGCCTTGACCAACGGCGGCCCGCCGAGAAAGATCGTACCCTGCTCGCGCACGATGATCGCCTCGTCGGCCATGGCCGGCACGTAGGCGCCGCCCGCCGTGCACGATCCCATCACCACCGCGATCTGCGGGATGCCGGCCGCCGACATGGTCGCCTGGTTGTAGAAGATCCGGCCGAAATGGTCGCGATCGGGAAACACCTCGTCCTGGCTCGGTAGATGCGCGCCGCCGGAATCGACGAGGTAGATGCAGGGCAGGCGGTTTTCGCGCGCGACGTCCTGCGCGCGCAGGTGCTTCTTGACGGTAATCGGATAGTAGGTGCCGCCCTTGACCGTCGCGTCGTTGGCGACAACGACGCATTCGCGGCCCATGATGCGGCCGACGCCGGTGATGACGCCGGCCGCCGGCACCTCGTCGTCGTACATGCCGAACGCGGCGAGCTGCGAAAGCTCGAGGAAGGGCGAGCCGGGGTCGAGCAGGCGGCGGATGCGCTCGCGCGGCAGCAGCTTGCCGCGCGCCAGATGGCGCTCGCGCGCGCGCTCGCCGCCGCCCTGCTTGATCTTCTGCACCTGGCGCCGCAGGTCCTCGACCAGGGCGCGCATCGCCTCGGCATTGGCGCGAAACGCGTCCGAGCGCGGATCCACCCGGCTCACGAGCGCGCTCATGGCCTCACCAGCCGCCCCTCGCCAGCCACTGCTCGACCTGGTCGAGGCGGTCGGCGCCCCAGAAGGGCTCGCCGTCGACGAGCACGAAGGGCGAGCCGAACACGCCGCGCGCGATCGCCGCCTCGGTCGCCTGGCGCAGGCGCAACTTGATCGCCGGGTCGTTCACGGCGGCGAGCAGCGCGCCGCGCTCGATCCCGAGCGGCGCGGCGATGTCGGCGACATCTTCGGGATGCGCGATCTCCCGGCCCTCGCCCCAATGGGCATGGAAGACGGCCCGCGCCAGCGCCTTGGCCTTTCCGGGGTCGTCCTGCTCGAGCCAGACGAAGGCCCGGCTGGCGGCGAGCGAGTTGGTCGGCATGACCGGCGGCGCCGTGAAGCGCACGCCCAGCAGGCGCGCGAACCGCGGCAGGTCGCGCATCATGTAGTCGCCCTTCAACGGGGTCTGCATGAGCGGCAACGCGCCGGTCAGCTTGAACGCGGCGCCCAGCATGATCGGGTGCCAGGCGACCGCGCGGCCGTGCCGGGCGGCGATCGCGTCGATGCGGGTGCTGGCGAGATAGCCGTAGGGGCTCGCGAACTCGAAATAGAACTCGATCGGCGTCGCCATGCTCACGCTCCTACGCCGCCAGGGGCCGGCACCGGGCCTCCCAGCGGCTGCCGGCAAGCCGTGCGATCAGCCGTCGATCGGCCGTGACGAAGATCCCCTCCTGGCTCTCGGCCAGGGCCAGATAGAAGCAGTCATAGACCGGATGGCGCAACTCCGCCGCGATCTCGAAGGCACGCCGGGCGAGCCATACCGTAGGCCACAGCTCCGTAAACATTCTCGGCACGGCCTCGGGAACATGCGCCAGCTGCGAAAGTTG
>DASUGG010000063.1:0-21928 GCA_036274135.1 Geminicoccaceae bacterium | reverse complement strand
GGTGTCGCCAGCGCGATCTGCGTCGGCTTGAAGGCCGTGGCGTTATCGCCGCGTCGGCCGCAGGCGCTCGCCGCGATCGCAGCGGGATCCAGCAGCTCCTCGATCCGTGCGCCGTTCGCCGCCGGAGCGCTACCGGCCACGAGTGCCGAAGTCAGCAGCAGCACGCTTTTCGTCCGCCAGGACACCATGACCTACCTCCGCTCGAGATCTGGCCCGTGCATGCCTGGCTTGTAGCGTCGCCCGTTTTCCGGACGATGTCGGGAGGTCGGCCCTCGTGTATCGATTGTTTCAGCTTGCCGTGGGCGAAGCCGCCGGGCCGTGCGCCGCTAACAGAGACCGGCCGGCTCAGGGGAGCCGGCCGGTCTATCGGCTGCGCCGGTCGACAGGATGTCCGCGGTCGCCCGGCTGCCGCCTGCGCCGGAGCGGCGCCGCTATTTCTTGCCCGCGGCCGGCTTCGCCTTGGCTACCGCGTCGGCCCCGCTGCCGGTCGAAGCCGACGCCTTCTTCTTGTCCGCCTTCGGTTTCTTGGCCTCGCGATTGCTTCTCTTCTGACCCTTCGCCATCGTCATGCTCCTCTCGTGCGCCATGGCACGGCCGCGATTGTAGCGTTTCTTTATCCCGCGGCAATGGAAACTCCGCAACGATGCTCGCGCGACGAGCCGTGTTTCACCTTCGGCCGCAAGCCGCCCGGCGCGCGCTCTGAACGGCGCGTTCCCTCGACATCCCGGGCCGGGTTGAGGATCTGGCGGCTTCGTAGGATACTCAGCGGCTATAAGGGAGAAAAACCGGAGGCTAAGCCATGCGCAGACTCGTCGCCTGTGTCGCCGCGGTCTTGATCAGCGGCGGCATCGCTGCTGCATCGGCCCAGACCGAGATCAAGTTCGGCCATGTCGGCGAGCCCGGCTCGCTGTTCCAGCTCTCGGCCGAGGAGTTCGCCGAACGGGCCAATGGCAAATTCGAGGAGCAGGGTCTCGACTACAAGGTGGTCGTGTTCGGCTCGAGCCAGCTCGGCACGGACGAGGAGCTTTTGCAGAAGCTCCTGCTCGGCACGGCCGACATGGCGCTGCCATCGACCGTCATGTCGAGCGTGGTACCGGAGTTCGGCCTGTTCGAGATGCCCTATCTCGTCAAGGACCGCGAGCACATGAAGAAGATCGAGGAGGCGGTGGTCTGGCCGACGCTCGCTCCAGCCGCCGAGGCGAAGGGATACAAGGTGCTGGCCGTCTGGGAGAACGGCTTCCGCAACATCACCAACAACGTCCGTCCGATCGTCACGCCCGAGGATCTCGCAGGCATCAAGCTCAGGACGCCGAGCGGCGCGTGGCGCGTGAAGATGTTCCAGGCCTATGGCGCCAACCCGACGCCGATGTCGTTCTCCGAGGTGTTCACGGCCCTGCAGACCGGCGTGGTCGACGGCCAGGAAAACCCGCTGTCGCAGATCTACAGCGCCAAGTTCCAGGAGGTGCAGGACTACCTGTCCCTGACCGGTCATGTCTACACGCCGGCCTACGTGCTCGTCGGGCTGAACCGCTGGAACAGCTTTCCCGAAGAGATCCGCCAGATCCTGGAGCAGACCGCGAAGGAGACGCAGGCCTTCGTCTATGAGAACGGCGAGCGCATGGACACCGAGTTGCTCGACAAGATCCAGGCGGAAAGCGACATCAAGGTGAACGAGGCCGACAAGGACGCCTTCATCGCCGCCAGTGGGTCGATCTACGAGGAGTTCGGCAGTCAGGTCGAAGGCGGCAAGCAGATGATCGACAAGGCGATCAGCCTCGGCCAGGGCTCGTGACGTAAGCGCCCGGGCAAATCCCCACGGCTCCGCGCATCGCGACGGGCGGAGCCGCGATCGTGCCGCAACGTCAGCACCCGTTGCGCCACGACATCATCGAGGCATGCCGTGACAGGTCTTGCTCGCCTTCGCCGCATCTTCGAGCGCGTCCTGGAAATCTGGGTCGTGTTCCTGGTCTCGGCGCTCACGGTGATCGTCGTCCTGGCGGTGATCTGGCGCAAGGCGGGAGCGTCCTTCGTCTGGTACGACGAAGTCGGCTCGATCATGCTCGCCTGGATCACCTACTACGGCGCGGCCCTCGCCGCGCTGAAGCGCGCCCATATCGGCTTTGACGGCCTGCTGCTGGCCCTGCCCTGGCGCTGGCGGGTCGTCGTCGCGATCCTCGGGGAGATCGTGGTCTTCGCCTTCTTCATCGTGCTCGCCTGGACCGGCATGATGGTGCTCGAGGTGCTGCAAGGCATGACCCTCATCAGCCTGCCCGGCGTTCCGGTGCAGTTCACGCAGTCGGTCATTCCGATCGGCGCGGCGCTGTTCATCCTCTGCGAGGCGCTGAGCCTGCCGGAGTACTGGCATCGTCTGCGCGAGGGCATCTCGGCCGACGTGGCCGAGGTGAGCGAGCAGATGCACGCGCAGGAGGCCGGCCCGACGTGACCATCTTCCTGATGTTGATCGGCCTCGTGGTGCTGGTCCTCGCCAACGTGCCGATCGCGGTGGCGCTCGGCGCGATCGCGGCCATCGCCATCGTGGCGACCCAGGGCGTGTACATGCTCCCCAACGTCGCGCTCACGATGTACGGGGGCGCGCAGAGCTTTCCGCTGCTCGCCATTCCGATGTTCATCCTGGCCGGCGCGATCATGAACTCCTCGTCGATCTCGCGCCGGCTGATGGATTTCGCGACCGCGCTGGTCGGCTTCATCCGCGGCGGCCTGGCGCACGTGAACATCGTCCAGTCGATGTTTTTCGCCGAGATCTCGGGCTCCGCCGTCGCCGACGTCGCTGCCCTGGGGCCGATCATCATGCCCGCCATGATGCGGCGCGGCTATTCGCGGGCCTTCACGGCGGCGATCACGTCGTCCTCGGCGAGCCTCGCCATCATCATCCCGCCCAGCATCCCGATGATCCTTTACGGCGTGATGTCGGGGAGCTCCATCGTCAAGCTCTTCGTCGCGGGCATCGTGCCCGGTCTGCTGGGCGGCTTCGCCATGATGGCGATCTCCTATTATCTGGCGCTGAAGCACGACTGGCCGGTGGAGGACCAGTTCAGCGCTCGCCGCGTCTGGTTCACGTTCAAGGAAACCGGCTGGACGCTGATCATGCCGACGATCATCCTCGGGGCGATCTTCGGCGGCATCGTCACCGCCACCGAAGGCGCTGGGATCGCGGTCGTGGCGGCGCTCGTGATCGGCGGCCTCATCTACCGCGACCTCGATCGGGCGCAGTTCACGCGCGCCGCCATCGATGGCGCGGTGCAGACCGCCGTCGTGATGCTCCTGATCGCCACCTCGGCCCTGCTCGGCATCTATCTCACCGAGGCGCAGGTGCCGCAAAGGCTCGCCGCCGAGATCCTCGAGTTCACCGACAACCGCTACGGCGTGCTGGCCATCCTGAACGCATTTTTCCTCGTGCTCGGATGCTTCCTGCACAGCGCCGCGGCGATCATCCTGGTCGTGCCGGTCGTCATGCCGCTCGTGCACGCGGTCGGCATCGACCCCGTCCATTTCGGCATCATCGTCACGCTCAACCTCGCGATCGGGCAGCAGACCCCGCCGGTCGCCAGCGTCCTCATCGCCACCTGCTCGATCGCCAAGGCCGACATCTGGGAGGTGACCAAGGTGAACGTCTGGTTCATCGGCGTGCTGCTCGCGGTCCTGCTGCTGGTCACCTATGTGCCGATCATCCCGATGAGCCTCGTCCACCTGTTCTACGGCTGATCGCGCCCTCGCCACTGTGATCGCCGCCGCGCCAGGGTCGACTTGAGCAAGATTCCGAGCCGTGCCAGAACCAAGGTCGCACCAGGTCGGGCCCAGGCGCGGCTCTCGGCAGGCGCTGAGCGATCGAGGGAGGATTGCAGTGAGCACGGACATGCGATGGGCGATACTGCCCGCGGCGGCGCTGCTGACGCTCGGCCTTGCCGCCGGCGCGCAGGCGCAGCAGGGCGAGATGAGCTTCTTCGTCACCAGCGTCGGGCCGGGCAACGGCGCCGACCTCGGCGGGCTCGAGGGCGCCGACGCCTGGTGCGGGCAGCTGGCGGACGCGGCCGGCGCCGGCGGCGCGAACTGGCGCGCCTATCTCAGCACGCAGGAAGCGGACGGCGCGCCGGCGATCGACGCGCGCGACCGGATCGGGCAGGGGCCGTGGCAGAACGCGAGCGGCGTGGTGATCGCCGAAAGCCTCGAGGCGCTGCACGGCGACAACAATCTGGACAAGTCGACGGCGCTGAACGAGCGGGGCGAGCAGGTCAACGGCCGCGGCGACACCCCCAACCGCCACGACATCCTGACCGGCTCGCAGCCCGACGGCACGGCCTTCCCGCCCGGCGAGGACCGGACCTGCGACAACTGGACCAGCAGCGGCGAGGGCTCGGCGATGGTCGGCCATCACGACCGCATGGGCCTGCGCGACGACGCGCCGTCGCGCTCCTGGAACTCGTCGCACCCGTCGCGCGGCTGCAGCCAGGAGGCGCTGATCGGCACCGGCGGCGACGGCCTGCTCTACTGCTTCGCCGCCGACTGAGGCGCCCCGGCGCCAGCGCGCGGCAAGTAGCCCGGCGGGGGGTCCGGAGCCCCCCGCCGGAAGCTCCCGCCCTGTCAGGCCGCCTTGCGCACCGCCACGTTGTCGTACACGGCCTTCTCGAAATCCATGTAGCCGCCGACCGAGGTCGGATCGGCGAACGGGAAGACCTGGGTCGCCCAGAAGCCGCCGATGCCGTTCTTGCGGTCGATCCAGTAGAACAGGTTGGGCAGGCCCGCCCAGCCGAGCGAGCCCGCCGGCCGCCCGGTCGGCGCGTCCTCGTCGTTGATCATGAAGGTCAGCGCCCAGGACTTGGGCATGCCCGGGAAGAACTCGGCGTAGTTCGAGAGGCTCGGGATCACGCCCGGCAGCCCCTTGATCTTCCTGTCGCCGAGCCCGTTCTTGGCGGCCATGAGAACGGTCTCCTTCTTCAGCACCTGGCCGTTCGGACCCATGCCGTCGTTCAGCCACATGCGGATGAAGCGGCAGTAGTCCGGCACGGAGGCGTAAAGCCCGTGACCGCCCATGTGGACCTCCGGGTCCTGCGGCAGCTCGAAATCGGCCATCGGCTTCGCCGAGCCGTCGGCCTCGCGCTGGTGCATGCGCGCCAGGCGGGCGCGCATCGACGGCGTCAGCGTGAAGCCCGAGCTGGTCATGCCGAGCGGCTCGAAGATGCGCTCGCGCATCACCTCGCCGAGCCGCTTGCCGGCGATCCCCTCGACGACCTGGCCGGCCCAGTCGATGTTGCAGCCGTATTCCCAGTCGTCGCCCGGATCGAACAGCAGGGGCGTGGTGATCGACGCCTTGGACGAGGTGATGACGCTCGGCTGGCCGTGCTCCTCGGCGAGGCGGTTGTACTTCTCGTTGAAGAAGTCGTAGCCGAAGCCGGCGGTGTGCAGCAGCAGCATCCGCGTGGTGACGTCGCGCTTGGGCGGCCGCAGCTTCGGCTTGCCGGCGGAGTCGAAGCCCTCCAGCACCTGGATCTTGCCGATCTCCGGCGCATAGTTCTTGGCCGGCGCGTCGAGGTCGAGCTTGCCGTCCTCGACCAGCTGCAGGCAGGCCGTGCCCGTCAGCGCCTTGGTGGTGGAGAAGATCGCGAACACGGTGTCGGTCGTCATGTCGGCCGTGCCGCCGAGCATGCGCTTGCCGGCGGCGCCTTCGTAGATGTTGCCGTTGCGGTCGGTGGCGATCGCCACCACGCCCGGCACCGGCGCCTTGCCGGACACCACCTTCTGCAGGACGCGATCGGCGGCGGGCCTCAGATTCTCGTTCATTAATTCCCATCCCCTCTGGCGGCACGCAACGCTGCGGCCCGGCCAGCCGGGCCGGCGCGCGTGCGCTCTGCATCCAAGACGTTGGTTCTGAGACGTGCAGGAAACGGGCCGATGCGGCCGTTCCGCATGCGGCGGGCGACCGATGTCGGCCTTCGTCAAGCTGCCCGATTATATCGGGGCGGGCCGGTCTCCGACCAGCGGTTTTGTCGGCCGGATCGCGGGGAGCGGCACGAGGCGGTCGCGCCCAGCCGCCAGATCGGCTATGCCGGTAGCCTGACCGAGCCGGAGGGGCGGCGGCGCTGGCGCTGAACGCAGCCTCGGCGGCGCGGACACATCCGACGTGAGCTAGCCTTTCGAGCGGCGCCGCAGGCCGCGCCGCGAGGGCCCCCGGCAGGAGCAGCCCATGACGGTGCGAAGCCCCATCGACGTGTCGCCGCCGCGCCGCGAGGCGCGCGAATATCGGGTCTATCCCACCCTGATCGAGCGCTGCGCCTCGCTCGCGCCGGTTGCCACGGCGGTCGCGCACCCCTGCGACGAGAGCTCGCTGCGGGGTGCCGTCGAGGCCGCCGAGGCCGGGCTGATCCTGCCCATCCTGGTCGGCCCGCAGGCCCGGGTCCGGGCGGTCGCGGCGCAGGCCGGCATCGATCTCGCGCCCTACCGGCTGGTCGACGCGCCGCACAGCCACGCCGCCGCCGCCTGCGCGGTCGCGATCGCGCGCGCCGGCGAGGCCGAGGCGCTGATGAAGGGCAGCCTGCACACCGACGAGCTGATCGGCGAGGTCGTGCGCAAGGACACCGGCCTGCGCACCGAGCGGCGGATCAGCCACGCCTTCATCATGGACATCCCGACCTATCCCAAGCCGCTGGTGGTCACCGACGCCGCGATCAACATCGACCCCGACCTCGAGACCAAGGCCGACATCGTCCGCAACGCGATCGACATGGCCCACGCCTTCGGCCGCGACCTGCCCAAGATCGCGATCCTGTCGGCGGTCGAGACGGTCACGCCGAAGATCCCCTCGACGATCGACGCCGCGGCGCTCTGCAAGATGGCCGAGCGGGGCCAGATCACCGGCGCGCTGCTCGACGGCCCGCTCGCCTTCGACAACGCGATCAGCAAGGAGGCGGCGGCGCTGAAAGGCATCCGTTCCGAGGTCGCGGGCGACGCCGACATCCTGATCGTGCCGAATCTCGAGGCCGGCAACATCCTGGCCAAGCAGCTCACCTTCCTCGCCAATGCCGACGCCGCCGGCATCGCGCTCGGCGCGCGCGTGCCGATCGTCCTGACCTCGCGCGCCGATACCGTGCGCGCCCGCCTGGCGTCCTGCGCCATCGCCACCCTGCTCGTCGACTGGCGCCGGCAGGTGGGCGCGATCCCGACGGAGTGAGCGGCGATGGCCGATGCGGTGCTGACCATCAACGCCGGCTCGTCGAGCCTGAAGTTCGCGCTCTACCGGCTGGACGACGACCGCACGCCGCGGCCGGCGCTCGCGGGCGAGATCGAGGGCATCGGCAACGAGCCGCGCATGACGGCCGAGGATGCGAAGGGGCAGAAGCTGGTCGAGCGCGGCTGGCAGGATCGCGGCATGGACCATAGGGCCTTTCTCGGCGTGCTCGACGAGTGGCTGCGCGGCCAGCTGGGCGAGACGCGGCTGGCGGGCGTCGGCCACCGGGTGGTGCATGGCGGCACCGCGTTCGCGGCGCCGGTGCGGATCGACGCCGCCGTGCTCGCCAGGCTCGAGCAGCTCTGCCCGCTGGCGCCGCTGCATCAGCCGCACAATCTCGCCGGCATCCGCGCGGTCGCCGCGAGCCGGCCGGACCTGCCGCAGGTCGCCTGCTTCGACACGGCCTTCCACCGCGCCCACCCCGAGCTCGCCGACTGGTTCGCCCTGCCGCGCCGCTTCCACGACGACGGCATCCGCCGCTACGGCTTCCACGGCCTGTCCTACGAGTACATCGCGCACGCCCTGCCGGCCGCCGCGCCCGAGCTGGCGCAGGCCCGCGTCGTGGTGGCGCATCTCGGCAACGGCGCCAGCATGTGCGCGATGCGGGGCGGCCGCAGCATCGACAGCACGATGAGCTTCACCGCCCTCGACGGCCTGCCGATGGGCACGCGCTGCGGCGCCCTCGACCCCGGCGTCGTGCTGCATCTGATCCGCGCCTACGGCATGGACGCCGATGCGATCGAGGCGATGCTCTACCACGAGTGCGGCCTGAAGGGCGTCTCCGGCGTCGGCAACGACATGCGCGACCTGCTGGCGAGCGACGATCCGCGCGCGGCGCAGGCCATCGACCTTTTCGTCTGGCGCATCGCGCGCGAGCTGGGCGCGCTCGCAGCGGCGCTCGGCGGCCTCGACGCGCTGGTGTTCACGGCCGGCATCGGCGAGCGCTCACCCGCGATCCGCGCCAAGGTCTGCGAGCTCGCCGGCTGGCTCGGCGTCGCGCTCGATCCGGCGGCCAACCGGGCGGGGGCCCTTCGCGTCTCGAGCCCCGGGAGCAGGGTCGCGGTGTTCGCGATCCCGACCGACGAGGAGCTGATGATCGCCCGGCACACCGCGAGCGTTCTCGCGCCGGCCTGACGCCGTGGCCGGGTGCTGCGGCGTGCCTACATGGCGCCGCGAACGCATACCGCATGTCTGGGTCGGGCGTGCGGGCGGAGGTCGGAAGCCGCCCATCGCCAGGAAACGCCTTGTTATCCAAGGGGTTGGGTCGTGCCGAGCAGCGCCGCGTGCTCGCCTCGGTCAGCCAAGCTGTTGTTTTGCAATGCTTTCCCGGGTTTGTTCGGTACCGCGTCGAGCAGCCTGGGCAGCGCCGGCGGGGGCATGGTGCTCTCGGCCTGCAGCATCTTGAGGGCGGCGAGCGAGCGGAACAGCTCGGCCAGCGCCGAGCCGCGGTAGCGCAGCAGCGTGTCCATGGCCCGGGTGCCGCTCTCGCTCATCAGCCCGAGGCCGAGCATTGCCTGCGGACTTCGACGAAGCAGCTCCGCGTTCTCCAGGTGGCGACCGAGGACCGCCGCCTCGAAGCGATCGGCGCGCCGCGCCCGCCACGCCGCCACGACGATGCGCGCGACCAGGTCGGCCTGCAGGGCGGTCATGGGCGCCAGCTCCTCGCGCAGCGCGGCCTCGAAGGCGCCGAACGCGGCGGCATCCTCGTCCTCGAGCAGCACCAGGCGGCGGGCACAGAGGCCGTGCTTCAGGGCGTTGCGGGCGACCCGCGCGCGGCCGGCGGCGGTCCTGGGTCCGCGCGACTTCGCGCCGTTGCGCCGGCTGGCGGCGGCCTGCGCGGCGGAGATCTTTCGCATGGGCGATGTCCTCGGCTGACGGCCCGCGATCGCAGGCCGAAGAGACGGTTGGAGATTGCGGATGCGCTCGAGCCGCTTCGGATCGCGCCGTGGCGCGGCGCATCGCGGTCGAGGGCTCTCCTGCATCGGCTTGGAGCGGCTTGATCCCGACGATGATCGATGGGATCGCAGGCTGCTCCAGCGCGACGGCAGGATAGCAGGTTGTAGGAATATAAGCAAGATCTTGCAGCGGCATCGCGCAGGCGTCAACGAAATGTTAACCGAGATGGGTTCATGCTTTCTTCGGGTGGTCCATGCGACCGTGGGAATCCGTGCCGGCAATAATGGCGGGACCGGCGAGGGGCGGGCCGGACGGGCACACGCCAGGGGAAGGTCGGCCGGCGGGGTCGTGGCGATCGTCTGTCCGACGGGCGCGCCGCCGGGCTGGCGGCGCTGGACGGCCTGCGGCTTGGCGCGCTAGAGAGGTCGTCTGCGGAGGCGCGCCCACCAACCGAAGGCTGAGCGATGAAGGCCAAGTTCCTCGACTGCCCGCCCTTTCTGCACGCCCTCTACCAGGGCGAGCTCGCGGCGATCGTGCCCGACCTCGAGATCAACGTCGGCAGCCCGTCGCGCGACGAGGCGATCGCCTTCCTGGCGGACGCCGCCTTCGCGATGAACGACCACAGCATGATGGACGAGGCGTTCCTGCGGGCCTGCCCGGGCCTGCGCGCGATCGTGTTCCTGGGCACCGGTGCTGCCAGCTTCATCGACCTCGCCGCCGCCGAGCGCCTCGGCATCCGCGTGCGCGCCTATGGCGGCTACGGCGATCGCAGCGTCGCCGAGCATGCCGTGGCGCTGATGTTCGCCGCGGCGCGGCAGATCGCCGCCATGGACCGCGCGATCCGGCGCGGCCGATGGGAGACCCTGAACGGCATCGAGCTGGCGGGCAAGGTCCTGGGGGTGGTCGGCAGCGGCGGCATCGGCAGGGAGATGGTGCGGCTCGGCGCGGCGCTCGGCATGCGCGTGATCGCCTGGAACCGCAGCGGCGTGCCGCAGGACCTGCCGTGCCGCGCGGTCGAGCTCGACGCCCTGCTGGCGGAGGCCGACGTGGTCTCGCTGCACGTCGCCCTGAACGAGGGCAGCCGCGGCCTGATCGATCGCCGCCGGATCGGCCTGCTGCGGCCGGGCGCGATCCTGATCAACACCGCGCGCGGCGCGATCCTCGACGAGGCGGCGCTGGTCGACGCCCTGCGCGACGGGCGGATCGGCCATGCCGGCCTCGACGTGTTCGCCGACGAGCCGCTGCCGGCGGACCATCCCCTGACCCGGCTCGACAACGTGACCCTGACCGCGCACGCCGCCTTCATGACCGAGGAGGCCTCGGCGCGGCTGCTGCGCATGGCGCTGGAGTTGCTCGCCGAGGAGCGCGCCGCCTGAGCCTCGTGCCGCGGCGCGGCCGGCGGCGGCCAGCCCGTATTAGCGGAACCTTCACCGGCGGGCCGTTATTGCCATGGGCCGGCGCCGGCGCGCCCATGGGGAGCCGATGAGCACGTGCGAGGCCATTGAGATCGTCGGCCTGTGCAGCCGCTACGACGGCGCCGACGCGCTGCGGGACATCAGCCTTTGCGTCCATCAGGGCGAGATCTTCGGCCTGGCCGGGCTGGACGGAGCCGGCAAGACCACGCTGCTCAAGTCGATCCTGCGGCTGGTGGTGCCGGCGGCGGGCTCGGTGCATCTGTTCGGCCAGCCGCACGAGCAGCCGGGCAGCCGGACGCAGCTCGCCTATCTGCCGGAGAAGTTCCAGCCGCCGAGCCATCTGCCGGGCTATGATTTCGTGCGACTTTCGCTCGGCTTCTACGGCCGTCGCGTGCGCCGCGCGGTGGTCTCCGGGCTCGCCGAGGAGATCGACCTCGATCCCGCGGCGCTGCGCAAGCCGATCAGCAGCTACGCCAAGGGCATGGCGCAGAAGCTCGGAGTCCTGGCGACGCTGCTCGCGGACCGGCCGCTGCTGCTGCTCGACGAGCCGATGAGCGGCCTCGACCCGAAGGCGCGCCTGCTGCTCAAGCGCCAGCTGCTGCTGGCGCGCGGCCGCGGCCGTACGATCCTCATGAGCTCGCACATCCTGGCGGACCACGACGAGCTGTGCGACCGGGTCGCGGTCCTGCACCATGGCCGGCTCGGCTATGTCGGCTCGCCGGCCGCCTTCAAGGAGAGCCAGGGCGCGCCGACGCTGGAGACGGCGTTCCACGCCGCGATCGAGCGGCCGCGCTGGGCCGCCAGCGGCTGAGGCGCCGGGCCGCGATCAGACGAGCTGCAGCTGCAGCCGGTTGAGATACTGCTTGGCGTCCTCGAGGCTGCAGGCGTTGGCGGCCGCGGCGGCCGGCGCCTCGAGCACGATCTGGGTCAGGCGGTCGATCTCGGTGAGCAGCGGCGCCATCTGCGACCGGCTGTCGGCGGCGAGCGCCTGCTGGCCGAGGCTCGCGACCCGATCGATGCGGCCCAGCGTCTCCTCGGCGCAGCTCTCGACCTGACCTGCCTGCGCGACGACCTGCTCGCGCGACCCATAGCGGCTGCCGACCGCGCGCATCTGCTCGGCGATGCTCTCGACCGAGCGGCGCAGGCCGTAGACGGTGCCGGGCCAGAACGCCGTCTCGCCGCTCGCGGACACCGTCGGCGTCCCCGGGATCGAGGGGTCGAGCGCGTGCAGCAGGTTGCGGATGCGGCTCTTCGCGTCGGCCGTATCGTCGGCGGCGATCGCGTAGGTGGCGCTCTGCCGCGCCACCTCGGCGTCCTGCATGGCCATGTACAGGAGGCCCTGCTTGGCCGGCACGCTGGCGTCGCTGACCAGCACGTGGTCGAGGCTCGGATCGCTCTGCCGACCGCCGCCGGTCAGGCCCGGCGCGCAGCCGGCCAGCATCCCCGTCAGCAGCATCGCGGCCAAAGTTCGTGTCGCTCGTCTCATCGCCCCTGCGCCCAAGATCGCCTTTGTGCTCGACGTGCCCGGCTCCCGCGGCGATCTTCTACCGGAAAGGCGGTGGCAAGACCAGCGGCGCGGCGTCCGCGGCGCCGGGAGGGATCGATGGACCCTCGCGAGCGCGTGGCGCGGGTCGAGCTGGCGGCGGCGTTCCGCATCGCCGCGCGGCTCGGCATGCACGAGGGGATCTGCAACCATTTCAGCCTGGCGCTGACCGATGACGGCCGCGAGTTCCTGGTCAATCCGCACGGCCGCCAGTTCGGCGAGCTGCGGGCGCGCGACCTGCTGCGCGTCGACGCGGCCGGCAAGGTGCTCGCGGGCGAGGGCGAGGTCGAGCCCTCGGCGCTGTTCATCCACGGTGGCCTGCATCTCGCCCGGCCCGAGCTGCGCTGCATCCTGCACACGCACATGCCGTACGCCACGGCGCTGACCTCGATCGAGGGCGGCCGGCTCGAGCCGATCCATCAGAACGCGCTCCGCTTCGTCGATCAGATCGCCTATGACGACGACTATGGCGGCCTCGCGCTCGACGCCGGCGAGGGCGACCGGATCGCCGCCGCGCTGGCCGACCGGCGCATCCTGTTTCTCGCCAACCACGGCGTGGTCACCGTCGGGCCCTCGGTCGCCGCGGCCTTCGACGACCTCTACTATCTCGAGCGCGCCTGCCGCAACCAGGTGCTGGCGATGGCGACCGGCCGGCCGCTCAAGCGCGTGCCCGACGACGAGGCGAGGCGCACCGCCGCCGAGTTCGCGACCTATGTGGGCCAGGCCGAGCTGCACTTCGCGGCGCACCGCCGGGTCCTCGATCGCGACGAGCCCGACTACGCCGACTGAGGCTCGGGGCCCGCCTTTGCGAGGCGGGCGGCGCTGCGGCTCAGGGCGCCTTCAGCAGCAGCCGGCCGGTGTTGGAGTTGTCGTGATAGAGCAGCAGCGCCGAGATCTTCTTCTTCTCGACGCTGGCGACGACGCCGACGTCCTTGGCGACGAAGCGGTACTGGGTGTCCTTGACCGACGCCGGGCCGACCGAGCCGTCGTAGACCCAGCGCAGCAGCGCCGCGTCGTAGCTGCCGGCCGGCACGGTGACCTTGTAGGCGCCGACATAGCTGTATTGGAGGTTCAGCGAGCCGCTGTGGCTCACCTCCTGCGGATCGCTGAGGTCGTAGACCTTGACGCCGATCGTGACGTTCCGGCTGTCGCCCGGCTGCATGCCGTTGGTCAGGATCGGCTCGGCCGGCGAGAAGCGCGTGATCACGCCCTGCTCGGTGTCCTGCTCGCTCAGGACCGTGATGTCGTCGTCCGGCCCCGCCTCGACGAAGGCCAGGTCCTTGCCGCCGGTCTCGACCTTCCAGCTGGCGCCCGACGAGTCGCGCTTGAGCTGGGTCAGGACGTCGCTCTCGGTCTGGCCTTGCTTCTTGCCGCTGACCACCTGGTAGGTCCAGGTGCCTTCGCGCAGCGGCAGGTCGGCGAAGGTGAGCCGGCCCGCGTCGACCGGGTCGCCGACGACGCCGCTGCCGAGCGCCTGCTCCAGCGCGGCGCGGTCTGCGGCCGGCAGCGGCACCGTGCCGGCCCCTGCCGGCGGCGCGAGGGCGGGCGCCGCCGCCAGCATCGCCGCCAGAACGACCGCCGAAAGCCTGTGCCTCGACATGTTGGTCTCCCGATACCGCTCAGCGGGTTGCGCCGGCTCGCGGCGACGCGACGTCCCCGGCCTCGCCGCGCAGACGCTACGACGTTTGCGGCGTGCCAGGCAACGAGCATTCGACGCCCGGTGGCCTTCCGGCTTGCGACTCCCGCCGGCTGCCGAGTTGCGCTAGCGTTCGCGGCGTCGATGCCGGACAGGCGTCGGAATGCGACGAGGCTTTGCGGCCGTCCCCCGCGGCCGGGGTCTCGGGGAGGTCCGCGATGCCGGAGCACGAGCTCACGCCCGAGTGCCGGTCGATCATCCGGCAGAGCGCCGCGCTGGCGGGGCTCGGCGCGTTCGTCGTCGATCTCGGCAGCGGCCGCTGTCTCTACTGCTCCGAGCAGCTGGCCCGCCTGCACGGCCTGGCCGGCGAGCGCGGCGCGGCGCTGATCGGCGGCGCCGCGCAGCTCGAGAGGATCCATCCCGACGACCGCGAGCGCTACCGCGCGGCCCTGGCGGCGGCGCGTGGCGAGGCCGGGCGCTACGAGGTCGACTACCGCATGCACGACGCCGCCGGCGCGCTCGTGCGGCTGCGCGAGACGGGCGAGCGCGTCGCGCAGCGATCCGGCGCGCGCCTGGTGGGCTGCGTGCGGCCGCTCGGCGAGGCCGAGCGCAGCGAGGCGATGGCCGAGGCGCGGCTCGCCGAGCGCACCGCCGAGCTGCGCCGCGCCAGGGACGCGGCCGAGGCCGCAAGGCAAGCCGCGATCGAGAGCAACAAGCTGTTCGTCGCGGCCGCCGAGTCGCTGATGGACGGGCTCGCCATCCTCGATGCCGAGGACCGCCTCGTCTACTACAACCGCCGCTACCCGCACCACGCGCCGCGGCTGTTCGGCGAGGCGCTGGAGATCGGCCGGCGCTTCTCCGAGATCGTCGAGGCCGCGGTCGCCGCCGGCGCCGTCTACCACCCCGACATGGGCGAGGATTTCGTCGCGCGGCGTCTGTCCTGGCGCCGCGCGCCGTCGCACGAGGACGAGTTCCGCCTGGCCGACGGGCGCTGGGTGCGCGTACGCGAGACCAGCATCGAGGGCGGCGGCCGCGTCCTGTTGACCAGCGACGTCACGGCGCAGCGGGCCGCGACCAGCGCGCTCGAGGAGCGCGAGCACCGCCTGCGGACGATCGCCGACGGCGTGCCGGTGCCGATCATCATCGTGCGGGTCAGCCAGCCGGAGATCCTGTTCGTCAACGAGCTCGCGGCGGAGACTTTCGGCTTCCGGGTCGGGCCGCAGGCGGAGGCGCTGCGCGCGGCTTACGTCGACCCGAAGGATCGCCGGCGGCTCGTCGAGCGCCTGCAGAAGGACGGGCGGGTCGACGGCTTCGAGGTGCAGCTGCGGCGCGTCGACGGCAGCACGATGTGGGCGCTGCTGTCGGCCCGGGCGATCCGGGTCGCGGGCGAGCCGGCCCTGCTGCTCACCGCCACCGACATCAGCGAGCGGATGGCGTCGGCGACCGAGCTCGAGGAGCGCGAGGAGCGCTTCCGCGCCGTCGCCGAAGGCGTGCCGCTGGCCGTCACCATCGCGCGCAGCGAACCCGCCGAGATCCTGTTCGCCAATGCCCGCGCGGCGGAGAACTTCGGCCTGCGCGCCGGCGACGGCGCCGATGCGATCCGCGCCGCCTACGTCCGGCTGGACGACCGCAAGGCGCTCGTCGCGCAGCTCGAGCGGACCGGCCGGGTCGACGGCTTCGAGCTGCAGATGCGACGCGCCGACGGCAGCACGATGTGGGCGCTGCTGTCGGCCCGGCCGATCACCTTCCACGGCGAGCCGGCGATGCTCTCGGCGGTCACCGAGATCAGCGAGCTCAAGGCCATGGAGCAGGCGCTGCGCGACAGCGAGGCGCGCCTGGCGGCGTTCATGGAGAACGCCCCGGTCGGCATGTACCTGAAGGACCTGGACGGCCACTACGTGCTCGCCAATCCCGAGATGACCAAGGTATTCGCGCGGCCGGCGCACGAGATGATCGGCCGGACCGCGGCCGACACGCGCGCCGAGCACGATCTCGTGGGGGTAGCGCGCCGCGACCGCGAGGTGCTGGAGTCCGGGCGCGTCGTGGTCGTCGAGGAGCACACCCCCGATCTCGACGCCTATCGCTGGAGCATGGTGATCCGCTTTCCGATCCGCGCCGGCGACGGCAGCATCAGCCAGATCGGTGGGTTCCATGTCGACATCACGCCGCAAAAACGCGCCGAGGCGGAGCTTCGCGCCAGCGAGGCGCGGCTCAGCGCCTTCATGAGCCACGCGCCGATCGGCATGTTCGTGAAGGGCCTCGACGGTCGCTACGTGATGGCCAATCCGGAGATGGGCAGGGTAATGGGCTGCGCCGCCGCCGAAGCGCTGGGCCGGACCGCGGCCGAAGTGTTTCCGCGCGATACCGCCGCGAGGATCGCCAAGTACGATCGCGAGCTCCTGCGGACCGGCGCCCCGCGGGTCCACGAGCACCATCTGGCCGAGCGCGAGACCTATGCCTGGATCATGAGCATCCGCTTCCCGATCCGCGACCAGACCGGCGCGATCACCCATATCGGCGGCTTCGCGGTCGACATCACCGAGCGCAAGGCGATGGAGGAGGCGCTCAAGGCGAGCGAGCAGCAGTTCAGGGTGCTGGCCGAGGCCCATCCGGTGCCGCTGTTCATCGTCCGGCTCGCGGACGGCAGGATCATGGTCGCGACGCCGCCCTGCGAGCCGCTGCTGAAGGTGCCTCTCGCCGAGCTGATCGGCGACAGCCTGCTGCGCTTCTGCGCCGACCCGGAGACCAGCGCCAAGGTCGAGGAGCGGATCGAGCAGGAGGGCGCGCTGAACGGGCTCGAGGTGCGGCTGCGGCGCGCCGACGGCAGCGAGTTCTGGGGCTCGCTGACCTCGCGCCTGCTGACCTTCGAGGGCGAGCGGGCGATGGTCGCCGCGATCGTCGACCTCAGCGAGAGCAAGCGCATCGAGGCCGAGCTCGACCGCCAGACGGCGCTTTTGCACCAGAACGAGAAGCTGTCGGCGCTGGGCTCGCTGCTCGCCGGCGTGGCGCACGAGCTCAACAACCCGCTGTCGCTCGTGGTCGGCTATGCCGGCCTGCTCGAGGAGATGGCGCCCGACGACGCGACCCGCGAGCGCGCGATCAAGGTGCGCATCGCCGCCGACCGCTGCGCCCGCATCGTGCGCACCTTCCTGGCGATGGCGCGCAACAAGCCGCGCGCGGCGGGCGCGGTGCAGCTCAACGCCGTGGTCGAGGCGGCGCTCGAGATCGTCGCCTACGGCCTGCGTACCGCCGACATCGAGGTCGAGCGGACGCTGCCGCCGGACCTGCCACCGGTGCACGGCGATCCCGACCAGCTGCATCAGGTGCTCGCCAATCTGCTGGTCAACGCCCAGCAGGCGCTGCAGACCGTGCCGCCGCCGCGCCGCCTGCGCACCGCCACCGGCAGCGACGGCGAGGCTGTGTGGGTGGCGGTCAGCGACAACGGCCCGGGGATTCCCGCCGGCATCCTGAACCGGATCTTCGACCCGTTCTTCACGACCAAGCCGCAGGGCGTGGGCACGGGCGTCGGCCTGTCGGTCTCGCACGGCATCGTCGCCGCGCATGGCGGCCAGATCCTGGTCGAGAGCCGGCCGGGCGAGGGCAGCACCTTCACCGTCCGGCTGCCGCGCGCCCGCGCCGCGCGCGCCGAGCAGGCGGACGCCGCGCCGCCGGCGGCGCATCGCCGCGCCCGCATTCTGGTCGTCGACGACGAGCCGGAGATCGCCCGGCTGCTCACCGACATCCTCGAGGGCGACGGGCACGAGACCGCCGCGGCGTCGAGCGGCAGGGAGGCGCTCGACTGGCTGAGCGGTCGCGAGGTCGACCTGATCATCTCCGACCTGCGCATGCCGGACATGGACGGTCCGGCGCTCTACCGCGCCCTGGCCGAGCGCCGGCCGGAGCTGCTGACCCGCCTGGTGTTCATCACCGGCGACACGCTCGCCGCCGACATCACGGGCTTCCTGTCCGAGACCGGCGCCAACGTGCTCGAGAAGCCGCTCGACCCGCCGGACGTCAGCCGCCGGGTGCAGGTGCTGCTCGCCGACTACGAGGCCCTGTCGGCCGCCCTGCGCTGATCCGCGGCCGATCCGCCCCGCCCTTGCCATCGCCGCGCTTTTGCGGTTGATGTCGTTGCGCGTGGAAGATGTGCAGGCATCGGCAAGCCGATCATGGTCGAGCAGAGCCATATCGTCGTGGTCGACGACGAGCCCGAGATCCGCAGCATGCTCGTGGATTACCTAAGCCATGCGGGCTTCAGCGTGCGGGCCGCCGAGAATGGCGCGGTGCTGCGCCGCATCCTCGGCGAGGAGCCGGCCGACCTGGTGCTGCTGGACATCAACATGCCGGGCGAGGACGGCCTGTCGCTCGCCCGCTTCCTGCGCGCCAACACCGACGTCGGCATCGTGATGCTGACCGCGGCGGGCGAGGTCGTGGACCGCGTGGTGGGGCTGGAGATCGGCGCCGACGACTACATCGCCAAGCCGGTCGACCTGCGCGAGCTGCTGGCGCGGGTCCGGGCCGTGCTGCGCCGGCTGAAAGCCGGGCCGCCGGCCCAGCCCGCGGCCGTGCCGCCCGTCGCCCGGATGACGCAGATCGGCGCCTGCAAGCTCGATCTCGACGCGCACCGGCTGTACGACGCCGACGGCCAGGAGGTGCCGATCACCAGCATGGAGTTCGACCTGCTGAAGGCGTTCGTCGAGCACCCGAACCGGGTCCTGTCGCGCGACCAGCTGCTCGATCTCGCGCACAACAAGGACTGGGAGCCGTTCGATCGCAGCATCGACATCCGCATCGCCCGCCTGCGGCGCAAGATCGAGGCGGACCCGAGCAAGCCGCAGGTCGTCAAGACGGTGCGCGGCGCCGGCTACATCTTCGTGCCGAAGAGCTGAGCGGTCTCGAGGGCGTGGCCGCCCAGCCGCGCGGGCCGCGACCGGGCCGCGGCGGCCCGGCTAGCGGGCCTGGCGGCGCCAGCGGTCGATCGTGCGGTCGAGGAAGTTGGGATCGGCCTCCGAGCGCCAGGCGGCCGAGAACGAGCGGTCGAAGCCGGACGGCCGGTGCTCGCGCTTGAGGTCCTTGAAGCGGATGTGCACCGGCACCGTGACGCCGTCGCCGACCACCACCGCCTCCTGGGTGTTCAGGGACGGCAGGCTGTCGACCAGCCAGCGGGCGTTCTCCGACAGCGCCCGCGCGACGAAGGCCTGGTCGTGCTCGTTGGACAGCCGCAGCGCGAACACCGTGTTGCACTGCGACAGGCTGGTGATCGACAGCTCCGAGGGCCGCTGGCTCACCAGGCACAGCGTGATGCCGTACTTGCGGCCCTCCTTGGCGATCCGCGAGATCACCCGCTTGGTCGGCGCGAAGCCGGCGCCGTCCTCCTGCGGCACGTAGCGGTGCGCCTCCTCGCAGACCAGCAGCATCGGCGGCGCGGCGCCGCGCTCGCTCCAGATCGCCAGCTCGAACATCAGCCGGAACAGCACCGAGACCACCACGTCGACGATCTCCGAGGGCACGCCCGAGATGTCGATGATGGTGATCGGCTTGCCTTCGACCGGGATGCGCAGCAGCTGGGCCAGCACCTGGCGCATGGTGTCGCGCACGGCGATGCTGGAGAACATGAAGGCGTAGCGCTTGTCGATCCGCAGGCTCTCGGTGCGGGCGATCAGGCTGAGATAGGGCGAGGTGCTGCGCTCCGACTTGTTGAGCATGCCCATGCCCTCCTTGAGGGCCGCGGTCAGGTCGGAGAGGCGGTAGGGCACGGGCGTGTCGACGGTGAGCGTGCTGTCCTCGGCGCCGGCGCCGGCGAACAGCTTCTTGGCGTGCAGGATGGCGTCCTTGAGGATCAGGCTCTGGGCATAGGCCTGCTCGCCGCTCTGGGCGCCGATCAGGACGTGCGAGATCTCCTCGAAGTTCAACAGCCAGTAGGGCAGCTGCAGGTTCGACGGGTTGAGCAGCTCGGCCTTGTCGGCGAACGCGCTGGCGTACTCGTTGTGCGGGTCGAGCAGGATGACGTGGCCGTGCGGATGCTCGTCGAGGATCGAGCGCAGGATCACGGTCACGGCGCAGGACTTGCCGGCGCCGGTGGTGCCGAGCACGGCGAAATGCTTGCCGAGCAGACTGTCGGTCAGGACGAAGGCCGGCACCTTCCGATTGTGCCGCAGCCGGCCGACATGCACGTTCGACATGCGCGGCCGGGCGTAGACCTTGGCGAGGTCGCGCAGCGTCACGGTGGTGACCGGCGCATCCAGCGGCGGATAGCTCGAGACGCCGCGCTGGAAGCCGGCCGCCGACTCGGGCACCGCGTTCGCGATCTCGCCCAAAACCTGGATCTCGAAGACGGTGCGCTCCGCCTGGTTGCCGCCGTGCGCCTCGCGCTGCAGGCTGTTGACGACGCCGAAGAGGCGGGAATCCGGCCCGCGCATCGAGACCAGCGCGCCCATGCGGGCGGCGCGCGCCGTGGTGCCGTCGGCGTCGTCGAACAGCGCGCCCCAGATTACCGCGCCGCGGATCGAGACGACGCGGCCGATGGTCACTGCGACGTCGTCCAGCGAGCCGTCCTCGTCCTGGTCCTCGTCCAGGTCCGGCGCGGCGGCGGCCGCCTGCGAGGCTGCGGCCGGCGGCGCGATGCGGCGAGCGAAGGCGGCTGCGGCCGGGCGATCGGACGCCTCGCCGGACTGGCGCGCCGGTGCGGCGGGCTGTTCGGCGGCACGGTCGGGCGGCGGCTCGGCGCCTTCGCCGGGCTGCCAGGCCGCATCGCGCTCGGCGTCGACGCCGAGCTCCTGGCGCAGGCGATCGAGGGGAGCGGCCGCCTCGAAGTCCGCCGGAGCGGCAGCGGCCGCTTCGGTTTCCGGCGGCGCGGGGTGCCAATCAGCCGCCGCGACGTCGGCGTCGCCGGCCGCATCGATCGCCGCCGGATCGGAAGAACCGGGCGCGTCCTGCGGCGGCTCCGGCGCGTCGACCGGATCGCCGGCCTCCGGCTGCGGCCGGCCCCAGGAGCGCAGGGTGGCGAGGCTGTCGGCGGCGGGCGCGTCGTCGACCGGCGCGGCCTCGTGGCTCGGCGGCGCCGACGCGACGGCCGGGGCGCGCTCGCGCCGCGCGATGCTGGCCGTGAGCCCTGGCAGGCGGGTGAATCGAGACTGGCCGCCCGGCGGGTCGCCCCGGAGATCGTCGCGTCGCTCTTCGGTCTTCCTGCCGAACGTCGGTGCAAACGGGTTGGACCGCATGACGAACCGCCGCTGTCGTTGAGGGGCGGACCTTAGCGGGTCTCGGTTGAGTCGACGTTAAAGGGTGGCGAATTCGGCCGACCTCGCCCTCGGCAGGTGGCAGCGCCGGTGCCCTGCGGGGATTGCCCCTTTCGGCTGCGCGCGAATTGCGCGGCAGGAAGTGAAGCGCTTCACAAAGCCCATACCGCGTGCCGGCTAGACTGCGGCCGTTCCTTCGATGCCAAGGAGCCGCATGCCATGATCCCGATCCCCCCGGCCTCCCTGCGTCCGGCCCGGCTCGTCGGGCTGCTGACGCCGCTTGCGGTGCTGGTCGCCGTGGTCGTGCTGCTGGTGCTGCCGAACCTCCTCATGCATCCCGGCCTGCACCGCCAGGCGGGCCCCGCCGCGCCGGCCGGCGAGGCGGCGTCCCAGAGCGCGGCCGCGGAGTCGAGGCTGATAATGCGCTGAGGTTGCTCTACTAGCCATAATAAACTATTTAAGGTAGAAATACGCCGAGGTGCACCACCGAGGCCTTGGCGGATGAGATACGGGTGGCTGATCAGGCTCGCGGGTCTTGCGCCCGCGGGCCTGATTGCCGCGTGCACGGCGCTGCCGCCGGCGACCGCGGAGCCGCCGGGCGCGGCAGCGGCCGCCGCCCGTGCTGCCGCCGCGACGCCGATCGACTGGAGCCGGGGCGACTGCCTCAGCCAGCTGCGCACGCTGCAGCAGGCGGCGAGCGACGGTCGCCTGGCGCCCGACGACCGGCCGCCCTTCGCGGTGCAGCTGGTCGCGCAGCCGGGCGACTGGCTGGACCCGGCGCCGCCCCTGCCGCTCGAGACCGACCTGCCGCTGCCGGTCGACGCGGCCGGTCCGCCTGGCGGCGCGCGCTGCGTCATCCGCATCGGGCCGCCGCGCGACCAGCAGGAGGCGCATCGCGCGATCGACGTCGAGGACGTGCGCTCGGCCTATCAGAGCGGGCTGCGCAGCGAGCGCAATCCC
>DASUGG010000062.1:0-15137 GCA_036274135.1 Geminicoccaceae bacterium | reverse complement strand
AAGGAGGAGGCGCCCTGGGTCACGATCGCGCACTCGATCGTGTTCATGCCGGTGCGCAACGAGGTGGTCGGCTACAAGATCGACCCGTTCGGCGGCCACGTCTTCTACGGCGTCGACCTCCAGGGCTGATCCGGCCGCGGCCCTCGCACGCCGCGACCGCGAGGCGAGGGGCGGCGCCGCTGCGGCGCCGCCCCCCTTTTTCACCGGCGCGCCGAGAGGCGCCTACCGTACACCGACGACAGCCGCAGGTTCGTCTCCGCGGGTCTGGTCATCGTGCTTGAATGGTGCGATTGCAGCGATATCATACGTGCCGTCAACTTCCGCGGGGGCACGCAAATGGCAAGCATCGTCGTCCGTAAGCTGTCCGACGTTACCAAGGAGCGCCTCCGGCAGCGCGCCGTGCGCCACAAGCGCAGCCTCGAGGCCGAGGTCCGCACCATTCTTGAGCGGGCGGCGCAGGAAGCATCGGGTCCAGGCGACGCGGGCGAGCGTTTTCCGGACTGGTTCATCCGCATGACGCGACCCGGCATCGACCTAGACGCTGCGATCGAGGAGAACCGTTCGCCCCATGAGGGCGTGAAGCTTTGATCCTCCTGGACACCAACGTCCTCTCCGAGCTGGTCAAGCCATGGCCGGATCCGCGCGTCGTGAGCTGGACACGGCGTTCGGCCGCCGCTTTGGCGGTACCGACGATCGCCGTGGCGGAAATGGCGCTCGGAATCGAGAAGCTGGCCCAAGGGCGGCGGCGCGAGGAGCTGGTCGCGGCACTCCGGCGTCTGGTCATGGAGTTCGCCGACCGCCTCTTCGACTTTAACGTCGAGGCCGCCTGGGCCTATGGTCGAATTCTCGCGACTGCACGAGAGAGAGGGAGGCCGATGTCGGTTCCTGACGCCGCCATCGCTGCCATCGCGTCGGCGAACGATTGTGCGCTCGCGACGCGCAACGTGGAGGACTTTGCCACCGCGGACCTGCAGATCGTCGATCCCTGGCGGGCCGGCGCCTGAGCAGCGTCGCGGCTTTGCGCGCGCCGGAGGAGAAGAGTAACGTCGCGCCATGTTCCGGTTCGTTTTCCAGCGGCTCGCCATTCTCATCCCGACCTTCATCGGGGTCACGATCGTCGCGTTCGGGCTGATCCGTCTGATTCCGGGCGATCCGGTGCTGCTGCTGGCGGGCGAGCGCGGCCTCGACCCCGCGCGGCACGCCCAGCTGATGGCCGAATTCGGCCTCGATGCGCCGCTCTGGCAGCAGTACCTGCGCTATCTCGGCGGCGTCCTGCAGGGCGATCTCGGCCACTCGATCGTCACCAGGCAGCCGGTGCTCAGGGAGTTCATGGCGCTGTTCCCGGCGACCGTGGAGCTGTCGGTCTGCGCCCTGCTGCTCGCCGTCGCGATCGGCCTGCCGGCCGGGGTGGTCGCCGGCGTCCGGCGCGGCTCGCTGTTCGATCACGGCCTGATGGGCATCTCGCTCACCGGCTTCTCGATGCCGATCTTCTGGTGGGGCCTGCTGCTGATCATCCTGTTCTCGGGCATCCTGCAGTGGACGCCGGTCTCGGGCCGGATCTCGCTCCTCTACTTCTTCCCGCCGGTGACCGGCTTCATGCTGGTCGACAGCCTGCTGTCCGGCCAGGAGGGCGCGTTTCGCTCGGCCGCGAGCCACCTGGTCCTGCCGGCGATCGTCCTCGCCACGGTGCCGCTCGCGATCATCGCCCGCCAGACCCGCTCGGCGATGCTCGAGGTGCTCGGCGAGGACTACGTGCGCACCGCCCGCGCCAAGGGGCTGCCGCCGTCGCGCGTGATCGGCCTGCACGCGCTGCGCAACGCGCTGATCCCGGTGGTCACGGTGATCGGCCTGCAGGTCGGCCTGCTGTTCAGCGGCGCGATCCTGACCGAGACCATCTTCTCCTGGCCCGGCATCGGCAAGTGGCTGGTCGATTCGATCTATCGCCGCGACTATCCGTCGGTGCAGGGCGGCATCGTCCTGATCGCCTCGGTGGTCATGCTCGTGAACCTGGTGGTCGACCTGCTCTACGGCCTGATCAACCCGCGCATCCGGCATGCGAGATAGGCGATGGCCGGCCGCCTCGACGCCCGTCCCCTGGATCTGCGCGGCGAAGGCGCGCCGCCGCACCCGCTGGTCGAGTTCTGGCACTATTTCAGCGCCAATGCCGGCGCCGTCGGCGGCCTCGCGGTGATCGTCCTGGTCGTCCTCACCGCGGTCTTCGCCGCGTCCATCGCGCCGCATCCGCCGGCGGCGCAGTTCCGCGACCACCTGCTGCAGCCGCCGTTCTGGAGCGCCGCCGGCTCGGCCGAGTTCCTCCTGGGCACCGATGCGGTCGGCCGCGACATCCTCTCGCGCATCGTCTACGGCGCCCGCTACTCGCTGGTGATCGGCCTGATCGTGGTGACGCTGTCGCTCTCGGTCGGCATCTGCCTCGGCCTGCTCGCCGGCTTCTTCCGCGGCTGGGCCGAGACCATGATCATGCGCCTGATGGACATCGTCCTGGCGCTGCCGAGCCTGCTGCTGGCGATCGTGATCGTAGCGATCCTCGGGCCCGGCCTCGCCAATGCGATGATCGCGGTCGCGGTCGTCTACATGCCGCACTACACGCGGTTGACCCGCGCCTCGGTGATCACCGAGCGCTCCAAGGACTACGTCACGGCGAGCCGGGTCACCGGCGCCCGCCTGCCGCGCCTGATGTTCGCGACCGTGCTGCCGAACTGCATGGCGCCCTTGATCGTCCAGGCCACCTTGGGCTTTTCAAACGCGATCCTCGATGCCGCGGCGCTCGGCTTCCTCGGTCTCGGCGCCCAGCCGCCGACGCCGGAATGGGGCACCATGCTGGCGGATGCGCGCGAGTTCGTGCTGCGCGCCTGGTGGGTCGTGACCTTCCCCGGCCTTGCCATCCTGATCACGGTGCTGGCCTTCAACCTGATGGGCGACGGCCTGCGCGACGCCCTCGACCCGAAGCTCAAGCGGAGCTGAGCGTGGCGCTCCTGGAGATCGAGGGCCTGACAGTCGAGTTCCCGACGCTGGCGGGCGCGTTCAAGGCGGTCGACGGCATCGATCTCGCGCTCGAGCAGGGCGAGGTCGTGGCGATCGTCGGCGAGTCGGGGTCCGGCAAGAGCGTTGCCATGCTGGCGGTGATGGGCCTTCTGCCGTGGACGGCGCGGGTCACGGCGGCGCGGCTCGACTTCGCCGGCACGAGCCTGCTCGGGCTGTCGGCCGCCAAGCGGCGGCGGATCGTCGGCAAGGACATGGCGATGATCTTCCAGGAGCCGATGACCTCGCTGAACCCCTGCTTCACCATCGGCTTCCAGCTGACCGAGGGCATCAAGGTGCACGAGGGCGGCACGCGCGCCGAGCGGCGGGCACGCGCGATCGAGCTCCTGGACAAGGTCGGAATCCCGTCGCCGGCGCAGCGCCTCGGGGCCTTCCCGCACCAGCTCTCGGGCGGCATGAACCAGCGCGTCATGATCGCGATGGCGATCGCCTGCAACCCGCGCCTGCTGATCGCCGACGAGCCGACCACCGCCCTCGACGTCACGATCCAGGCGCAGATCCTCGACCTTCTGCTCGACCTGCAGCGCGACCGCGGCATGGCGCTGCTGCTGATCACCCACGACATGGGCGTGGTGGCCGAGACGGCGCAGCGGGTGATCGTGCAGTATGCCGGCCAGCAGGTCGAGGCGCAGCAGGTCGAGGGGCTGTTCGCCGACCCGCAGCATCCCTATACCGCGGCGCTGCTGCACGCCCTGCCGGAGCGCTGCGCCGACCGCATCCTGCCGACCATCCCCGGCATCGTGCCGGGTGCCGGCGACCGGCCGGGCGGCTGCCTGTTCCATCCGCGCTGCGACTACGCGACCGAGCATTGCGCCAGGGTCGAGCCGCCCTTCGCGCCCGGCCCGCGCGGCAGGGTGCGCTGCCACTATCCGCTCACCCACGATCGGCCGGCGAATCACCCGCGCTACGCGGAGGCGGCGGTATGAGCGTGCCCGGCGCGCGCATCGTGACGGCGCACGGCCTCGAGCGCGACTACCTCGTGAGCCGCGGCCTGTTCAGGGGCAGCGCGCTGCTGCGGGCGGTGCGCGGCGCGAGCTTCGAGCTGCACGAGGGCCGCACGCTCGCCGTGGTCGGCGAGTCCGGCTGCGGCAAGAGCACGCTCGCGCGCCTCGTGACCCTGATCGAGCCGCCGAGCGCCGGGCGGCTCGAGATCGACGGCGTCGACGTCGCGCGCGCCTCGCACGAGCAGCGCCGGCATCTGCGCGCCACCGTGCAGATCGTGTTCCAGGACCCGTACGGTTCGCTCAACCCGCGCAAGAAGATCGGCGCCATCCTGGAGGAGCCGCTCAAGGTCAACACCCGCATGCCGGCCGCCGAGCGGCAGCGCCTGGCGCAGGACATGATGTCCGAGGTTGGCCTGCGGCCGGAGCATTACGGCCGCTATCCGCACATGTTCTCGGGCGGCCAGCGGCAGCGCATCGCGGTGGCGCGCGCGCTGATGCTGAAACCCAGGATCGTCGTGCTCGACGAGCCGGTCTCGGCGCTCGACGTCTCGGTGCAGGCGCAGGTGCTGAACCTGCTGCTCGAGCTGCAAAGCCAGTTCCGGCTCGCCTACCTGTTCATCTCGCACGATCTCTCGGTGGTGCGGCACGTCGCCGACGAGGTGATCGTGATGTATCTCGGCCGGGCGATCGAGCAGGGGCCGCGCGACGACGTATTCGCGCGGCCACTGCACCCGTACACCCGCGCCTTGCAGGCGAGCAGCCCGAGCACCGATCCGAGCAAGCGCAGCCGGCGCATGCTGATCAAGGGCGAGCTGCCGTCGCCGATCGACCCGCCCGCCGGCTGCGCCTTCCATCCGCGCTGCCCGTTCGCGAACGCGCGCTGCCGCGCCGAGGTGCCGGAGCTGCAGCCGTTCCGAGGCTCGCAGCACTGGCACGCCTGCCACGCGGTCGAGGAGGGCCGCCTGCCGGACCTTGCGAGCGGGCCGCCGGCTGCCCCGAACTGATCAGAGCTCGAGCTCGAAGGTCTGGCCGACCAGCTCCCGGCCGAAGCCGCGGTGCGGCTCCTGCGCGACCAGTCGGAAGCCCGCGCGCTCGTAAAGGCGGATCGCGGCGAGGAGGATGCTGTTGGTCCACAGCGTGATCCTGCGGTAGCGCTTGAGCCTTGCGAAGCGGATGCATTCGTCGATCAGCCGCGCGCCGATGCCGAGGCCGCGGGCGCCGGGCTCCACCAGCAGGCAGCGCAGCTTGGCGACCTCGTCGGACTGGCGGACCAGGAAGACGCAGCCGACGTTCAGGCCGTCCCGCTCGGCGATCCAGCAGCGCTCGCGCCCGGCATCGAAGCTCTTCAGGAACTGCGCCAGGATCTCGGCGACCAGCGCTTCGAAGGTCTCGTCGAAGCCGTATTCTTCGGCGTAGAGCGCGCCGTGGCGCTGGACGGCCCAGCCGATGTCGCCGGGCTGGTGCGGCCGCAGGATGTAGGGGACGCGGCGCGGCGGCGGCTCGCCGAGCAGGGTCTCGACGGTGGCCAGCGCCGCGACCAGGCGCGCCTGCTCCGCGGGCGCGAGCGGGTCGAGCAGATGGCCGATCTCGGCGCGCGAGCGGCCGTTGATGTCGGCGAACGCCGCCTGGCCCTGCTCGGAGAGCGCCAGGATGGCCTGGCGGCCGTCGGCGTGCGCCGGCCGCCGCAGCAGATGGCCGCGCCGCTCGAGGCGTTTCAGGAGGCGGCTGAGATAGCCGGGATCGAGGCCGAGCTCGCGCACTAGCTCGGCCGCGGTCGTGCTCTCGCGATGCGCCAGCTCGTAGATCACGCGGCCTTCGGCCAGCGTGAACGGGCTGTCCAGCAGGCCTTCGCGCAGCACGCCGATCCTGCGCGTGTAGAAGCGGGAGAAGCGGCGGACCGCCTCGATCCGCTGCAGCCGCTCGGTCTCCGACACCGGTGTCCTCCCATCAGATAGATGCCATTGTCAATCATTATAGTTGCGTACGTCAACTGTATGCCGCGGCCGCAGCCGGCTGCATCGCACGGCAGGGCAGGGCCGTCTCCACTTCGATCCGGCAGGGCTCGACTTGCAGTGGAGGGATGTGCTGAGCCCCTCTGAAGAGGCGGAGACAAGGCCGCGGCTCGGCTCATAGGTTACAAATGAAACACTTTTCCTGCCTCGCGACATCGGCGCGAAACCGGCGCCGCCTAGATCGGCAGACGCAGGCTTGCGTCACGCAGCCGCGCAGCGAGGAGCAGGAGATGCAGATGGTCCGACATGCGAGGCAGCCTTCGCCGGCCCGCGCCGGTACGCCCGCCGTGCGGCCGCCTTTGCGCTATCGGCCCCTGCCGCGGCCCCGCCGCCCGTCGCGCCTCCTGGCGCCGCTGCTCTGGCTGCTGCGTCTCGTCTTCGTCCAGCCGGTCGGCCGCCGGGCGCGTGCCGAGCGCCTCGCCGCGCTGCCCGATCGGGCACTGCGCGACCTCGGTCTCAGGCGCGCCGACCTGCAGGCCGCGGCGCTCGGCATGCTGCGCCTGCCGGACCTCCTGCGCTACCCGAGCGCCGGGCCGCTCTACATCTGCGGCCGGGCGGGCTTCCGGCCCACCCTGGCCCGGCTCTGCGAGGCCGCCTGAGCCCGTCCCGCCGGCGGCGCAAGAGCGACCTCCCGGGGGCCGGCGACCCGCCGGCCCGTCCGGCGTCATGCGTCCGCCGCCGCGGCACCTGCGCGCAGGTCAGACTGTTGCCCTGATGGCGATCTAGCGGCAGATTAGTCGCGAGGATGGAGAAGACCATGCGACTGGCCAGATGGGCAGGCGGCCTGGCCGTGCTGGCGGCGGGCGTGGCGCACGCCGCTCCGGGCGACGCCTTGCAGGTGAGCGGCAGCAACGTCAACGTCCGCGCCGGACCGAGCACCGACGCAGGCATCCTGACGCAGGTGCGCCGCCACGAGCCGGCGATCGAGCAGCGGCGCCAGGGCCAGTGGGTCGAGGTCGAGCTGCCCAACCAGAACGTGCTCGGCTGGATCCACGGCTCGCTGCTGGGGCCCGCCCCGGCCGGCAGCGCGGCCGGCACCGGCCAGGGCGACGTGGCCGCCATCAACGTCGGCGGGACCGCGGCCGCGGCGACCGCCGACGCCGAGGACAGCTCGGCGCTCGGCCGCTTCCGGCGCGACGTCGAGTACTTCAACAGCCGCGCGCTCGCCGTTGCCGGCGTCGACCTGTTCACGGACGTCCAGCCGCTCGGCGAGGGCAGCGTGCAGGTCGTGACCACCGACGCCTGGACGACCATCTCGGCGCCCGGCCAGCAGAGCTACCTGAACGCCCTGTTCGGCCGCTGGCGGGCGGCCGTCGGAGGCGATCGGGCGCTGCGGCTGGAGATCGTCGATTCCGGCGGCACGGTGATGCTGGAGAAGTCGGCGCCGTGAGACGTCGGCGGACCCGACGGCGGCGGCGCGGCGCGCCGCATGAAGGGCGGATCGCATGAAGATCAGCATCGACATCAATTGCACGCCGCAGGAGGCGCGGGCGTTCTTCGGGCTGCCGGATGTCGAGCCCATGCAGGAAGCGCTGATGGCGCAGATGCAGCAGCGCCTGGCGAAGTATCTCGATGCGATCGAGCCCGAGGCCCTGATGCGCGCCTGGCTGCCGGCCGGCGTCAAGGGCCTGGCGGCGCTGCAGGAGCAGCTCTGGCAGCAGATGACCGCGATGCAGGGCCCCGGCGGCAAGAAGAAGGGCTAGCCTTCCGCTCCGGCGCCGGCGCGTGAGCGGCCGGGTTCGCGACGCGTCGTGGCGGCGGGTCGGCGGGTCCTGCCGCGGGCGGCGGAGACGCCCGGGCAATTGCACTTCGAGTAGATACGTGCCATGTCATCCTCAACCATAAAGGCGGTGACCTCGATCTGGGCCTGCCGACGCGCAGCGCGGTGCAGGCCGGCGTCGGCGGGAGCCGGCTTCGCGCCGGAGGCGCCATGGGCCGCGACTGGCTGGAGCGCAACTGGATGTATGCCGGCTTCGTCGCCGGCCTGTTCCTTCTGGCGGCGGCGCCGGTCTTCGCCGAGACGCTGCGCCGGCCGCTGCTGCTCGTCTATCTGCAGCTGCCGATCTACATGCTGCACCAGCTCGAGGAGCACCACCGCGATCGGTTCCGCCGCTGGTTCAACGACTGCATGGCCGGCGGCCGCGAGCTGCTGACGACGCCGGCGGTCGTGCTCGTCAACATCGCCGGCGTGTGGATCGTCAACCTGATCGCGCTCTACCTCGCGCACTTCGTCGATTTCGGCCTCGGCCTGATCGCCGTCTACCTCACGCTCGTGAACGCCGTCGTCCACGTCTTGGCGGCCCTCCTCCAGCGCCGCTACAACCCGGGGCTGGCGACGGCCGTGCTGCTCTTTCTGCCGTTGGGCGGCTATGCGCTCGCGGTGGTCTCGGCCGTACCGGGCGTTACGGCGCCGACGCACATGGTCGCGCTCGGCTTCGTCCTCCTCCTGCACGTCGCGATACTCGTGCACGTCAAGCGGCGCGAGGCCGCGCTGTCCGGGACGTGAGGCGCCCGCCGGTTCAGGCGGTCGGCAGCGCGTGGTCCTTGAACATCTCGCGCAGACGCGACTTCTGGAGCTTGCCGGTGGCGGTGTGGGGCAGCTCCGCGACGAACACGACGTCGTCCGGCAGCCACCAGCGCGCCACCTTGTCCTGCAGGAACGCGAGGACGTCCGCCCCCGTGACCGCGGCGTCCGGGCGCGCCACGGCGATCAGCAGCGGCCGCTCGCCCCAGCGCGGGTGCGGCACGGCGATCACCGCCGCCTCCTGCAGATCCGGATGGCCGACCGCGGTGTTCTCCAGCACGATCGAGCTGATCCACTCGCCGCCGGACTTGATCACGTCCTTGGCCCGGTCGGTGATCTCCATATAGCCGTGGCGGTCGATCGTCGCGACGTCGCCGGTCGCGAACCAGCCGTCGCAGAACGCGTCCACGGTCGCGTCGTCGTCGCGGAAATAGGCCGAGGCGATCCAGGGTCCGCGCACCAGGAGCAGGCCGGCGGAGGCGCCGTCACGGGGCAGCGGACTGCCCTCGTCGTCGATGATCCGCATTTCGACGCCCCAGGGCGGCCGCCCCTGCTTCAGCTGCAGCCGGCGTCGCTCCTCGGTCGGCAGGGCCGCGGCGCGTGCGTCGAACGAGCAGATCGCGCCGACCGGGCTCATCTCGGTCATGCCCCAGCCGTGCCGGACCTCGACGCCCTGCGCCTCGAACTTGTCGATCATCGCGCGCGGCACCGCCGAGCCGCCGATCACCACCCGCCGCACCGTCGAGAGCCGTTTGCCCGTCGCCTCGAGGTGGTGGAGCAGGGCGAACCAGACCGTCGGCACGCCCGCCGAGAAGGTCACGCGCTCGCGCTCGAGCTGCTCGTAGAGGCTGGCGCCGTCGAGCCTGGGGCCCGGCATCACCATGCCGGCGCCGACCAGCGGGCAGGCATGCGGCAGGCCCCAGGCATTGGCGTGGAACATCGGCACCGCGGGCAGCGCGATGTCGTCCGCCGCCAGGCCCAGCGAGTTCGGCAGTGCCTGGCTCAGGCCATGCAGGATCGTCGAGCGATGGTGGTAGAGCGCGCCGCGGGGGTTGCCGGTCGTGCCCGAGGTGTAGCAGAGGCCCGAGGCGGTGGTCTCGTCGAGCATCGGCCAGTCGAACCTGTCCGGCTGGCCCTCGAGCAGGGCCTCGTAGGCGTAGAGATGCGGCAGGCCGCTCGCCGGCAGGTGGGCGGCGTCGCTCAGCACGACGACGCCCCGGACGGTCGGCAGCTGCGGCGCGAGGCGCTCGACCAGCGGGAGGAAGGTCGGGTCGACGAACAGGTAGCCGTCCTGGGCGTGGTTGATGATGTAGGCGATCTGCTCGGGAAACAGCCGCGGATTGATCGTGTGGCAGATCGCGCCGATGCCGGCGATGCCATAGTAGAGCTCGAAATGGCGGTGGTCGTTCCAGGCGAGCGTGCCGATGCGATCGCCGATGCCGATGTCGAAGATGTCCCGCAGGGCGTTGGCGAGCCGGCGCGCGCGCCGGGCGAGCTCGGCGTAGCTCGTGCGGTGCACGCCCAGATCGCCGGTGTGCGAGACCATCGCGATGTCGCCGCTTTGCAAGGCGGCATGTTCCAGGATCGAGGAGATCAGGAGCGGCCGGTCCATCATCAGCCCGCGCATCATCGCATCTCCCGCAAAGCCCCCGGCGCCCTTCGGCGCCGCCCCGCCCGGCCGCTCTTCCCAGCCATGTGCCGCTCAGCGCCTGCGGCTCCCCTCGAGCGGCCATTCTAGCCCGGGGCGAAGGTTGCGGTCATCCGTTGGCGACGGCCGAGGCGGGAGGCGCGGCTTCCTGCCGATCCGATGCCTGTTGCGGGAACCGGACGGGCGATCCTCTGCTGCGGCGCGATGGACCGCGAGGGCAGGCGGCGCCGCTCACCAGCGGAAGGACTGCCGCGTGAACCGGCCATTGACGATCAGCGGTCGGCCCGGCAGGTAGCGGTAGCCGGCCCATGCGCCGAAGGCCGGCGTTACGACCACCGCGGGCGCCCTTTGAACGACGACTACCGGCGCCTTATGGAAGCGCCTCCCGGCGAAGGCCGGGCGATGGCGGCCCGCGTGAAAGCGCTTGTGGTGCCCCGAGGACCAGCGGTGATGGAAACCGCCCTTGCTCCAGCCTCGCTTGCCGCCGACGAGGATCGTGCTGCTCTCGATGGTGACGCTCGCCCCGGCGATCGGGCTCGCGCCCGCTGCCGTCGTGCCGCCCAGGGTGGCCATCGCGACCAGCAGCGCCACCGGCAAAGCTCTGTGCAGCATCGCTGTTCTCCCTTCAGCCTCATCGCGTCCGTTCTCGCAGAACGCGCCTGACCCGTCCCTGAACGGGCGGTTCTGGCGGCAGCCAGGTACGCATTCAGCTGGCCGCCGCCAGGGGCGGCTCAGAGGTTGAGCTGATAACTCACCGGCACCCAGCGATAATCGCTGCCCGACTTCTCGAGGTAGCCGACCGCCGGGAAGGGCATGTGATAGCCGGTGACCGGGATGCGGTCGGTCGCCGCCTGATCGAACAGACGCTTGCGGGTCGCCGCCGCGGCCGCCTTGTCGGCGTCGAAGCTGACATGCCAGTCGGGCCGCTGCACCGACACCACGTAGTGGTTCGCGACGTCGCCCCAGATCAGCAGTTGCTTGCCGCCGCTCTCGACCAGATAGGCCATGTGGCCGGGCGTGTGGCCGAAGGCGTTCAGGCCGGTGATGCCCGGCACGACCTCGGCCTGGTCGCCGATGAAGGTGGTCTGCTCGGCGAGCGGCGCGACGTTCGCCCGGAACAGCTTGGCGGCGCCCTCGGTCGGGCCGGACAGCCGCGCATCGGCGGCCCAGAAGTCGTACTCGGTGCTGCCGGTGACGTAGCGGGCGTTCGCGAAGGCGGACTTGCCCTCCTCCATCAGGCCGCCGATGTGGTCGGGGTGCATGTGGGTGATCACCACGACGTCGATCTGGCCGGGATCGTAGCCGGCCGCCCGCAGCGTCGCGGGCAGGTTGCCGGCGTTCGGGCGGCCCGCAGCGCCGTTGCCGCTGTCGAACAGCACGAGCTGCCGCCCGGTGTTGACCACGACCGGCGCGAACTGGATCTCCATCATCGTCGGCGGCAGGAAATTGGCGCGGGCGAGCTCCTGCACCGCTTCCGGCGTCTGGTCCTGGCCGAAGATCGGGTAGGGGCCCTGGACCTGGACGGCGCCGTCGCGCAAGGTCGTGACCTCGAAATCGCCGAGCCGGAAGCGGTAGTGGTCGGGCGGCGCGTCGCCCAGCATCGGCGCTGCGGCCCGCGCCGCGGGCGCGACGCTCCAGGCCAGCGGGGCGAGTGCGGCGCCCGCCGCGAGGCCGAGCGCGCGGCGCCGGCTGATAGCGCCTCGAGATGCGGGCGTGTCGATGGGCATCCGGGCCTCCCTGGTCGGCTGCGTCATTCCCCGCGTCAGCTTAGCGCCGCCGCGGTCCGCCGCCAGCGGGCTCACGCGCCGCTCACGCAGACCTGACCGGTTGCCGCGCAGCAACGGCCGGCGGCGCGCATGGGCATCCTTTCCGAAAGGGTACCCCTGGTGGGCAATGCCGCCCGCGACGTCTTTACGGCCTCTGCCCGTGCCCATAACGTTCTGGTTTTGCGGCGTTAACAAGAGCGCGCTGGCGCCGGCTGGCAAAACGGAGGAGACATGCCGAAAGTCATTCGGATCGGGGCGCTGTTCGCCATCGTAGGCATCGCCCTGACGGCGCAGGGTTGCTGGGACGAGAACCCGCACGAGCTGACCTTCCTCGGCGAGGGAGGATGCCGCACCGCCGACGGCGGCGAGGGCCCGCACGTAACGCTTGCCGCGTCCTCGTCGGACGAGTGCCAGGCGCATTGCTTCAGCGGCAAGCAGGCCTGCGTCGCGGTCGAGTTCAACTCGACGAACAACAGCTGCGAGATCCACAGCAAGCCGATCACCAGCTTCGCCAAGGCGGCGGGCGTCAGCTGCTATGTCGTGAACTAGCGCTCGCGCGCGGTGCAAGTTCCCGGGGCCGCCGATCGTGGGGCGGGGGCCGGGCCACGGTCCTGTAGCCTGGAAGAACCGGAAGAGCGCGCCGTGGCTGAGCCCGTCGACAACCGGCTGCTGTTCCAGATCCTCAAGGGCCTGCAGACACGCGTGTCGTTCCTCGAGGAGATGCTGGGCGAGATCCGCGACGGCTTCGCCTCGATCCGATCGCATCGGGCGGCGCTGCAGGGCGAGGCGGTCGACCTGGATCGCCGTCTGGGCGAGCTCGAGGAGAGCTTCGAGCGCATCGAGCGCCGTCTGCGCCTCTCCGAGCCGCGCGAGCCGTCCTGAGCGCCGGCGCGGCGAGGAACACGCTAGCCGAGCGAGGCGACGATCTCGCGATAGGCGGGCTCCGGGAACGCCTTCATCGTCGTCGTGCGGACATCGCCCTGGGCGCCGAGCAGCAGCTGGAAGCGGGCCGAGACGGCGTCGTCGGGCGCCTCGTAGATCAGCACGAGATCATAGGCGCCCATGGTCAGAAAGAAGTCCCGGAAGCGCCCGCCCATGTCCTCGAGCACCTTCTTCGCCTCGTCCAGCCGGCGCGGCGAGTCGCGCACCGCCTGGATGCCCCGGTCGGTGTAGTTCATCACCGAGATGTAGGTCGGCATGGCCCGTGCTCCTCGAAACGGGGAGGGCCTCAGTCTACCGCATCCGGTGCAGCCTCGACGGCGGGCGCGCTACGGCGAGCGCTGCTGCATCAGCTCGACGATCATCGCGTAGAGCTCGGGGTCCTGCTTGGCGGCGTTCACGATCGCGGTGTACTCGTCGACGGTGAGGCCGTTGTCCGCGACCGCCTTCGAGGCGGCGGCCTGGGCTTCCTGCTGCACCCGCGCGATCTCGTCGGCATCCTTGGCCTGCCGCGCCTTGGCGGTGAGCTCGGTCTGGACGCGCTGCACGTCGACCGCGGCATCGGCGAACGCCTCGATCTTCTCCTGCGGAAAGTCCTGCGCGCCCATCGGCGGCTGCGGTTGCGGCTGCCCCTGGGCACTCGCCTGTGGCGCCGCCAGGGCCAGCATCGTGGCGGCGACGGCGGACAGGATCAGGGAAGGTCGGGTTCGCATGAACATCTCTCCTTGTCTGCAGCTCGAAACGGCGGCGCCTCGACGAGCGGCGCCTCCGCATGATCCCGCAGGCGCGGACGAGGAAGTGCGTCCGCAGCCGTCGCGACCGTCGGATCGGCTCTGCTTCGCCCGACTGCCTACGCCAACGGCCGCAGCCTGGGCAAAATTCCCTTGGCGCCGCAAACCGGGCCGGCCCGCGGCCTTGACGCCGCGCCGGCGGCTGCCGACGGCCCGGTGATCCGGATGTCCTGGCTGGGCGTCGGCCTGCCGTTCAGCACGCGCATGACCGTGATCCGCCTGGCGGGCGGCATCTGGCTGCACTCGCCGACGCCGCCGGTCGATCGGCTGTGCGCGGCGATCGAGCGGCTCGGCGAAGTGCGCTTCCTGGTGGCGCCGAGCCGGCTTCACGATACGTGGATCGGCGCTTGGCGGCAGCGCTATCCGCGGGCGCTCGCCTGGGCCGCGCCCGGCATGCGCGGCGCCGCACGCTTCGATCGCGCGCTGCTCGACGGGCCGCCGCCGGAGTGGCGGCCGGACATCGATCTCGTCGCCGTGCGCGGCGATCTGCTGACGGAGGTCGAGTTCTGGCATCGGCCGTCTCGCACGCTGATTCTCACCGATCTGATCGAAAACGTCGAGCCGGCGCGCGTGAGTTGCCGGCACCTGCGGCTCCTGATGCGGCTGGGCGGCGTCCTCGATCCCGACGGCAAGACGCCGTACGATCTGCGCCTCACCTTCCTGCGGCACCGGCCGGCCCTGCGCGCGACGCTCGCGACCATGCTGGCCTGGCACCCGGAACGGATCGTGCTCGCGCATGGCCGCTGGTATCGCGAGAACGCCGAGGCCGAGCTGCGCCGCGCCTTCCGCTGGCTGCTCTGACGCGCGCATCCGGGCCATCCGGCCTGGGCGGGGATCCCGGGCATCCGCTCTGGCGCTGCCCCGGACGGGGGTCCGGCGCGCCCATGCCGCGCCCGGCGCCCCGGCAGCAAGCAAGCCGGCGGCCGGCCCCGGCCACGCTGCGCTGCCGGCCATGCATCGCCGGGCTCGGGCGGCCGTCGCCGGCGCGGTTCGCGCCCATGCAGGGCAGGGGGGAACCGCCGGCCGCGACGCTTGTTGCATGGCTGAGGCAGACACCCTCTCGGAGGCCGCCATGTACCTCGCCCGCTTCTCCTACGACGTCCTGCCGGTGCATCGCGAGCGCGCCATCGCGTTCATTCGCGGCGAGATCGCGGCGGCGCGCCGCGACGGCCTGCAGGCGCGGCTTCTGGTGCCGCTGACGCGCGGCCGGCACGGCGCCGCGCTGCAGTTCGAGGTGCAACTCGGCGGGCTCGAGCAGCTCGAGCAGGTGCGGCACGGCGGCGGCCCGGACCAGGACACCGGCGACTGGGATGCGCGCCTTCAGCGAGATCCTGCGCGCGCCGCCGAAAGTGGAGATCCTGCGCGTCGACGAGATGCCGTAGCGCGCCCCTCCCGAACCCCGCGGCCTCCGCCGGCGCGCCACCGGAGATCCTGCATCCATGCCGGCGCGTCT
>DASUGG010000061.1:0-8967 GCA_036274135.1 Geminicoccaceae bacterium | reverse complement strand
AAACCACAGCAGCAGGCCCTGGTCGATCGCTTCGCCGCTCGCGGGATGCAGCAGGCGGCGCAGCGATGCCCGCCGCGGCGCCGGCGGATCTCTTTTCGTCAGACTTCGGCAGACATCGGCGCATGCCGGGCCCGAGAGGCGAATCACCGCGAGCGCGCTACGGCCCGGCGCGGTCGCCGGCGCGAAGATGGTATCGGTCATGCATGCTCCAGATCGCCGACACAGCCGATCCGCGGCGGCCGGGGATTGGTCTTTGCCGCCGCCGGCCCAGCTTATATAGCGACCGCAGACCTCGACGCAGCGGTTTCTCCGCCCGGTCGCGCGCCTGCGCGCCGTCACCTCGGGAATCCCCTCATGCGCAACCGCCTCGCCGAAGCGACCAGCCCCTATCTGCTCCAGCACCGGGACAACCCGGTGCACTGGCAGCCCTGGGACGAGGCCGCGCTCGCCGCCGCCAGGGCGCAGGACAAGCCGATCCTCCTTTCGATCGGCTACGCGGCCTGCCACTGGTGCCACGTGATGGCGCACGAAAGCTTCGAGAACCCGGAGATCGCCGCGCTGATGAACAGCGACTTCATCAGCATCAAGGTCGACCGCGAGGAGCGGCCGGACCTCGATCATATCTACCAGCACGCCCTGGCGCTGCTCGGCCAGCAGGGTGGCTGGCCTCTCACCATGTTCCTCACTCCCGAGGGCGAGCCGTTCTGGGGCGGCACCTATTTTCCGCCGGAATCGCGCTACGGCCGGCCCGGGCTGCCCGAGGTGCTGCGGAGCGTCGGCAAGATCTGGCGCGACGAGCGCCACAAGGTGCAGAGCAACACGACCGCCCTGAAAGAGGCGCTGCAGCGCCTTGCCCGCCCGGATGCCGGCGGGCCGCTCGCCGGAGGTTTCGCTTTCCGGGCCGCGACGCGGCTCGTCCAGGCGTTCGATACGATCCACGGCGGGCTCAGCGGCGCGCCGAAGTTCCCGCAGGCGACGCTGCTCGACTTCCTCTGGCGCCAGGCGCGCGCGAGCGGCGACCCGGCCATGCGCCACGCCGTGATCCATACCCTCACCAACATCTGCCAGGGCGGCATCTACGATCATCTCGGCGGCGGCTTCGCGCGCTATGCCGTCGACGCGCTCTGGCTCGTGCCGCATTTCGAGAAGATGCTCTACGACAATGCGCAGCTGCTGGCGCTGCTGGCAGACGTCGCGGCAGACACGCACAGTCCGCTGTTCGCCGCGCGGGCGCGCGAGACCGTCGGCTGGCTGGAGCGCGAGATGCTGGTCGGCGACGCCTTCGCCTCGAGCCTCGATGCCGACAGCGAGGGCGAGGAGGGCAGGTTCTATGTCTGGCAAGCGGCCGAGATCGACCGCGTGCTGGGCGCCGATGCGCCTGCCTTCCGGCTCGCCTACGGCGTCACCGATGGCGGCAACTGGGAAGGCAGGACGGTGCTGAACCGGTTGCACCAGCAGGCGTTGCTCGCTCCCGTCCAGGAGGCGGCGCTGCGCGCCAGCGCCGACCGTCTGCTCGCGGCCCGCAGCCAACGGGTGCCGCCCGGCCGCGACGACAAGGTGCTGGCCGACTGGAACGGCTGCATGATCGCGGCGCTCGCCAGGGCCGCCGCGGTCTTCGCAGAGCCGGCCTGGCTGCACCGGGCGGAACGTGCTTTCGCGTTCATCGCCGGTCGCCTGCAGCGGGGGGAGCGGCTCGTCCACAGCTGGCGCGACGGCCGCATGCTCGAGCTCGCCTTTCTCGAGGACTATGCGCAGATGGCCGCCGCGGCGCTGACGCTGTACGAGCACACCGGCGATCAGGCCTATCGCACGCAGGCCGAGACGTGGCTGCGGGTTCTCGACGACGACTATCTGGACGCCGCGGGGGAAGGCTACTTTCAGGTGCCGGCCACGGCCAGCGACCTCGTGGTTCGGCCCAAAAGCGCCCAGGACGGGCCGCTGCCGAGCGGCAACGGTCTGCTCGTGTCGGTGTTCGCCAGGCTCTTCTATCTCACCGGCGATCCTGCCTGGCGCGAGCGCGCCGAGCGGCAGATCGCGGCGTTCTCGGGCGAGGTCGCGCGCAATCCGCTCGGCCATGCGGCGCTGCTGAGCGGCAGCATGCTGCTCGAGCGCCCCGTCCAGGTCGTGCTGATCGGCGAGCCGGAGAGCGCCGATCTCGCCGCGTTGCGCCGCGTCGCGCTGGCGGCGCCGGCGCCCGAGGCCGTCGTGCTCCAGCTCGCGCCGGGCGGCGCGCTGCCCCCCGACCACCCCGCCTTCGGCAAAGAGGCCATCGAGGGCCGCAGCACCGCCTATGTCTGCCCGGGCCAGACCTGTCTCGCGCCCGTCGTCGAACCCGCGGCGCTGGCGGCATCGCTGGCTTCGGCCAGCCTGCGGCGGCGCTGACGCGGCGACCGCGCCGCCGCTTCCGGCAGACCGACGGCAGACGGTCTCTCGGGCCTTGGCGAGATGTGTGCCGGCGCGCTAGGTTGCGCGCAGCGCATCTTCGGTCGGGAGAGGCATGATGGTCGGCATGATACGGGTGCACGAGGTCGGCGGCCCCGAGGTCCTGCGGTTCGAGCAGGTCGAGCTGGGCAGACCGGGGCCGGGCCAGGCCCGCCTCCGGCAGACGGCGATCGGACTGAACTTCATCGATGTCTACTTCCGCACCGGCCTCTATCCGGCGCCGGGCCTGCCGTTCACGCCGGGCATGGAGGGTGCCGGCGTCGTCGAGGCGGTCGGCGACGGGGTCACCGAGGTCGCGGTCGGCGACCGCGTCGCCTATGCCGGGGCGCCGATCGGCGCCTATGCCGAGACGCGGCTGGTGCCGGCCGATCGCCTGGTGCGCCTGCCCGACGGCATCGACGACCGGCAGGCCGCCGCGATGATGCTCAAGGGCATGACGGCGCAGTACCTGCTGCGCCGCACGTTCCCGGTCAGGCCGGGTCAGACGATCCTGTTTCACGCCGCGGCCGGCGGGGTCGGCCTGATCGCCTGTCAGTGGGCGAAGCACATCGGCGCGCGGGTGCTCGGCACCGTCGGCAGCGACGCCAAGGCGGAGCTGGCACGCGCGCATGGCTGCGATGTGACGATCCGCTACGACCGCGAGAACGTGGTGAGCCGCGTGCGCGAGCTGACCGACGGCAAGGGCGTGGCGGTGGTCTACGATTCCGTCGGCAAGAGCACGTTCGAGCAGTCGCTCGACTGCCTTGCGCCCCTCGGCATGCTGGTGAGCTTCGGCCAGTCGTCGGGCAGCATCCCGCCGCTCAATCTCGGCATCCTGAGCCAGAAGGGCTCGCTGTACGTGACCCGCCCGACCCTCGTGACCTATGTCGCGGCGCGCCACGACCTCCTGGCCTCGGCCAAGGAACTGTTCGACGTCGTGCAGAGCGGCGCGGTCAGGATCCAGATCAACCAGACCTTCGCGCTCGGGGACGCCGCCGAGGCGCACCGCGCGCTCGAGAGCCGCCGCACGACCGGCTCCACCCTGCTGCTGCCGTAGGTCCCCGCGTGACCGCCGCCGACGGATCGCCGACGAGCGGAAGCCCCGAGCCCTCGCCGCGGCCGTCCGGCAGGGGTCTCCGCCGCCGCGGCCGGCCTTCGAAGGCCCGCGGCAGCCCCAACTCGTCCGACCTCGCCAGCGCCCGCTGGACGGTGCGCGGCGTGCCGCCGCCGGTCCGGGACATGGCGCTTCGCGCCGCCGAGGCGCGCGGCATGACGGTCGGCGACTGGGTGGCCGAGGCCATCGTGACCGTCGCCCGCGCCGCCGACAGGGCCGACGGCAACAGGCTGCCGGCGCGCGAGCCGCCGCCGGATCTCACCCAGATGCTACACGGGATCGACCAGCGCCTACGCCGCCTGGAGCAGCGCGAACAGGTCGGATTTTTCGGCAGGCTCTTCGGCAGACGCGCGTGAGGGCGCCGGTCAGGAGTTCATCGATTCCCAGAACTCGGCGTTCGACTTCGTGAGGCGCATCTTCTCGCTCAGGAACTCGATCGCGTCCATGGTGCCCATCGGCGACAGGATCCGGCGCAACACCCACATCCGTGACAAGGTGGCCTTGTCGACCAGCAGCTCCTCCTTGCGGGTGCCGGACTTGTTGATGTCGATCGCCGGGAACACGCGCTTGTCGGCCAGGCGGCGGTCGAGCTGGATCTCGGAATTGCCGGTGCCCTTGAACTCCTCGAAGATCACCTCGTCCATCCGCGAGCCGGTGTCGATCAGGGCGGTGGCGATGATCGTCAGGCTGCCGCCTTCCTCGATGTTGCGCGCGGCGCCGAAGAAGCGCTTGGGACGCTGCAGGGCGTTGGCGTCGACGCCGCCGGTCAGCACCTTGCCGGACGACGGCACCACGGTGTTGTAGGCGCGCGCCAGCCGCGTGATCGAGTCCAGCAGGATCACCACGTCGCGGCCGTGCTCGACCAGGCGCTTGGCCTTCTCGATCACCATCTCGGCGACCTGGACATGCCGGGTCGCAGGCTCGTCGAAGGTCGAGCTCACCACCTCGCCCTTGACCGAGCGCTGCATGTCGGTGACCTCCTCGGGCCGCTCGTCGATCAGCAGCACGATCAGGTACACTTCCGGATGGTTGGCGACGATGCTGTGCGCGATGTTCTGCATCAGCATGGTCTTGACGGTGCGCGGCTGGGCGACGATCAGGGCGCGCTGCCCCTTGCCGAGCGGCGCCACGATGTCGATGACGCGGCAGCTGATGTCCTTGTCGCCGATGACCTCGAGCTTCAGCTTCTCGGTCGGGTAGTACGGCGTGAGGTTGTCGAAGTGGACCCGGTGGCGGGCGCGATCCTGCGGGTCGAAGTTGATCGTGTTGATCCGCAGCAAGGCGAAGTAGCGCTCGCCCTCCTTCGGCGCCCGCACCTCGCCGTCGACCACGTCGCCGGTGCGCAGCCCGAAGCGGCGGATCTGGCTCGGCGACACGTAGATGTCGTCAGGCCCGGCCATGTAGTTGACATCCGGCGTGCGCAGAAAGCCGAAGCCGTCCTGCAGGATCTCGAGCACACCCTCGCCGTAGATCGGCACGTTGCTCTCGGCCAGGCGCTTGAGCGTCGCGAACACCAGATCCGGCTTGCGCAGCGTGCTCGCATTCTCGATCCCGAGCTCCTCGGCATAGGCGAGCAACTCGGCCGGCGAGCGCCGCTTGAGCTCGGACAGGTTCATGTAGCCGGAAACGCCCTCCGGCAGCCCCGGCGGCGGCAGCTCCGCGGCACCCGGGGGCGGCAGATGCGGCTCCATGGCGACGTCGGGCGGCGGCATCAGATCGGTCTCGCCGACCGGAACGAGATCGTCCGCCGGGAGACGTTCGGCCCGAACGCGGGAGCGCCGTCTGCGAGTTGTTGGAGCGGTGATAATGGGATCAGAACTACGCGAAGGGAGCACGGAACGGACCTCGCTTTAGCGAATTCACCCATGACTGTCAAACCCAAAACCGGCAACTCGTGCGCCGGTTCTGCGTCTTGCGCGGGCGACGCTGCGGGCATGCTAGAACGGTCGCAGCACGGTCACGAGGACGATCGCCACGAACAGCAGCGTCGGCAGCTCGTTGAAGGCGCGAAAGAACCGCTCGCTCGCCGGTCGCCGATCGGCCGCGAACGCCTTCCTGGACCGCGCCAGCGCGCCGTGCACGCCCGCGAGGCCGAGGACCAGCACGGTCTTGACCTGCAGCCAGCCGAGCGGCCACTGCTCCTCCACGAGCCCGAGCGCGATGCCGAACGCGATCGCCGCGAGCATGGCCGGCGTGGCGATGCCGCGCAGCAGCCGGCGCTCCATCACCTTGTACTTCTCCGACGCCTCCGAGCCGATGGCGACCTGGCTGTGGTAGACGAACAGCCGCGGCAGATACCACAAGCCCGCCATCCAGGCGGTGAACGCCATGATGTGCAGCGCCTTCAACCATAGGGCCAAATCGCTCATGCGGCGGCGCGCGCCGCGGCGTCTCGCCGGCAGGGACAACGCTGGAAGCGTGCCGGACACAGGCGACCGAGATCCGCGCCGCACGGGCTTGCAGCCTCCGTCGCGGGCGCTGCCAGATGGCGGCACGCCAGCGCCGCGAGCGCCTCGACGAACCCGGGCCGCGCGCTCAGGGTCGGTACCCGCACATAGGTAGGGACGCCGCTTCGCGCTGCCAAGGCCGCATACTCGTCGTCCATCTCGACCAGGGTCTCGATATGCTCGGACACGAAGGCGATCGGGCACACCACCAGCGGCACGCGGTCGGCGCCGGCGCGCTCGACCTCCTGGTCGGTGAACGGCCCGATCCAGGTCTGCGGCCCGACCCGGCTCTGATAGCAGATCCGCCAGTCGAGATCGGTGATGTCGAGCGCCTCGGCGACCGCGGCGCAGGTCTGCTCGATCTGCCACTGATACGGATCGCCCTTCCTGATGAAGGCCTCGGGCAGGCCGTGCGCCGAGAACAGCAGGCGCGGCCGGCCCGCCGCCGCGGCCTGCGGCCATGCCTCGCGGATCAGCGCGGCGTGGGCGCGCACGAACCCCGGCTCGAGCGGATAGCAGCAGACCGCCCGGGTCGGAATGTCGAGCCCTGCGGCACGCGCGGCGTCGTGCCAGGCGGCGAGCGACGAGCCGGTGGTCGCGGCGGAATACTGCGGATAGAGCGGCAGCAGCAGGATCCGATCGGGCCGCCAGTCGGCCACCGCGGCGACCGCGGCCTCGCTCAGGGGATGCCAGTAGCGCATCGCCATGAAGCAGCGGACCTCGCCCACCTCGGGGCCCCGCTCGGCGAGCGCCTTCTCCAGCGCCCGCATCTGCGCCTCGGTCTCCTCCAGGAGCGGCGTCCTGCCCCCCATCAGCGCATAGTTGGCCTGCACCGCCTTCTCGCGCCTGGCGGTGATCAGCTTCGCGAACAGCCAGCGGAACGGCGCCGCCATCTCGGTGATCGCAGGATCGTAGAACAGGTTGAACAGGAATGGCTTGACCGATTCCAGCCTGTCCGGCCCGCCGAGATTGAACAGAACGATCGCGGTCCTCGTCATCCACCATGCCCCTGCTGTCAGCTTTGATCCGGACGCGTCGCTGCGTCTGCGATCAGCCGTTCTCCGGCCCGAGCGACTTCACGAAGTCGACCAGCGCGGCGACCGAATCGGGGTCCGTCTCGGGCAGCACGCCATGCCCCAGGTTGAACACGAAGGGCGAGCCGGCAAGGGCTGCGACGATCCGCTCGGCCTCCGCCAGCATGGCGGGGCCGCCGACCAGAAGCGCCACCGGGTCGAGATTGCCCTGCAGGCAGACCTCCGGCAACGCCCGGCGCGCCCAGCCCAGCGGCACCGCGGTGTCCAGCCCCAGCCCGTCCGCCGCCACCGCGACCTGGTAGGCGGGGTACAGCGCCCCGGCGCCACGCGGAAAAGCGATCACCGGCACGTCCGGCCGGGCCTGCTTGAGAGAGCCGACGATGCGCGCAGCGGGGTCGCGGCACCAGCGCGCGAACTCGGGCTCCGGCAGCACGCCCGCCCAGCTGTCGAACAGCTGCACCGCCTGCGCACCCGCCTCGATCTGCGCCAGCAGATGCGCGGTCGTGGCGTCGGTCAGCAGCTCGATCAGCTCGGCGAAGAGCTCCGGATCGCGCCTTGCCAGGGCGCGCGCGTGCCCGAACTCCTTCGAGCCCTCGCCCTCGACCATATAGGCCGCGACGGTCCACGGCGCACCGGCGAAGCCGATCAGCGCCGTCGCGGCGGGCAGAGCCTCGCGCACGCCCCGGACGGCCGCATAGACGGCCGCAAGGCGCTCTCGCAACCCGTCGCGCTCGAGCCGGCGAAGCTGGCGCCGCGTGCGGACCGGCGTCAGCCTGGGCCCTGCCCCTTCCTCGAACCGCACGGCGCAACCAAGCGCATCGGGAACCACGAGAATGTCGGAAAACAGGATCGCCGCATCCAGGCCGAACCGCCGCACCGGCTGCAAGGTGATCTCGATCGCAAGCTCGGGCGTGCGGCACAGCTCGAGGAAGCTCGGCACCTTCTGCCGCAGCGCCCGATACTCCGGCAGATAGCGCCCGGCCTGGCGCATCAGCCAGACGGGCGGTCGCGCTCCCGGCACGCCCTGCAGCGTCGCGACGAGCAGGGGACGGACCGGACTTCTGGCAGGCTCGGCGCTGACGTGTCGCAAGGGGTGCTCCTTTCCTCCTTACACTTTCCTAATCTTATTGGATGAAAAGAGGTAGGTGGGGTTGGCGTCGGGATAACGGGGATTCCCGGCTGTCCCCGATATTCGCCCCGTATCCCTAACCTTCGGAAGGCTCCGCCGGCTTCTGAGGATAACTCCGTGCGTATCGGGCCTGCGACCAGTCCTGGGGCTGCTCACGCGACAGCTGCATGCCGGTGGTCATCGCGGCGAGCGACTCGTCGTCCGCATCTCGTCCCGGCCTCGTCGGAGCGTCATCCTCAGGCGAATAAACCTTGGGCCGCGTCACCGCCTTTCGGGTATAGAAGCTGGCGGGACGAGGAGATCCCCAGGTCGTCAACAGCGTGCTCCCGGAGGCCCGCCGTGCGTCTGCACCTGCACCTGGTCTCGGATTCGACCGGCGAGACCGTGATCACGGTCGCGCGGGCGGGCGTCTCGCAGTTCGACGGGGTGATCCCGGTCGAGCACGTCTGGTCGTTCGTGCGCAACCGGGCACAGGTCGACCAGGTGCTCACCATGGTCAAAGCGCTGCCGGGCGTGGTGATCTTCACGCTCGTCTCGCCGGACCTGCGGCAGGCGCTGCAGGAGGGCTGCCGCAAGCTGAACACGCCGTGCGTGCCGATCCTCGACGGTGTGTTCGACGCGCTCTCGAGCCTGCTCGGGGCCGAGACGCGGCCGCAGATCGGGCGGCAGCACGCGATGGATGCCGGATATTTCTCGCGCATCGAAGCGATGAACTTCATGCTGCATCACGACGACGGCCAGGCCGTCCGGGATCTCGACCAGGCGGATCTCGTGCTCGTGGGCGTCTCGCGCACCTCGAAGACGCCGCTCTCGATCTATCTC